>DAISKN010000067.1:0-15758 GCA_036820975.1 Acidobacteriota bacterium
TCCCCCCCCTTCCGGCTCGTCGGGTACGATGGTGAAGTTGATCGATTTCTTCGCTGTCATGGTTCTCCTCCAGTGTATTAGCGCCGCGGGGCCCCACCCCCGCGGCTCGGGCTGTCCGGCGCTTCCGCCTCCGTCCTTCGGGCTACGGCGAGACCTCGCCGTAGCGCTTCGCGCGAAGGCGGGTCGCGTCGATCTTGCGGCAGAATCATTGGGTGCCGCTCGCTAGTACTTGCGCATCAGGCCGACCACGATCCCCTGGATAGCGACCTGATCTCCGGGGACGAGGATGGCCTTCATCGCGGGATTCGCGGGCTGTAGACGGATCCGCTGGTCCTCACGGTAGAACTTCTTCAATGTCGCCCGTTCGCCGTCGAGAAGCGCGACCACGACTTCCCCGTTCCTGGGGTCGGTCCGCCGCTCGACGATGACGTAGTCGCCGTCGCGGATCTGCTCGTCCACCATGGACTCCCCCCTCACCTTCAGCAGATACACGTCCCGCCGCCCGATCATGTCCTCGGGGACCGCCACGAGCTCGTTGCCTCGAACCGCCTCGATTGGCTCGCCCGCGGCGATGAGCCCCTGAAGGGGCACGTCGCGGGCTTCGGGCTTCTTTTCCACGGCCACGACCTCAATTGCCCGGGCCCGGTTCGAATGCCTCTTGATGAGCCCTTTGTCCTCGAGATGGACCAGATGTTTGTGTATGGTGGAAATCGAGTGCAGTTTGAAGTGGTCGGAGATCTCGTGCAGACTCGGGGCGTAGCCGTTCCTGCGAATGGAGTCGTCGATGAAGGTCAGGATTTGTTTCTGTCGCTTCGTCAGCATCGATGCCGCCCGCTCCGGCAACCCAACGTAGATAAAGCGAAACAGAAAGTCAAACGAAAATGAGCTCTTCTAAGAACGAATATTTGGCGGCTAAAAGTTGTATCCCCTGTCGAGGCGGCGTCCCTCCTCTTCGTGGAAGCGAGCTGACGAGGCTTCTCGGGGAGCTCGGCTCAGGCTGGCAAGTAGTGCGGGAGCACCACCTCGAGAAGGAGTTCTCGTTTCCGGATTTCCGGAAGGCCCTCGATTTCACGGTGCGGCTGGGGGAGGTGGCGGAGGCGGAGGGGCACCACCCGGACATTCATCTGGCTTGGGGACGCGTAGGACTCCAGATCTGGACCCACAAGATAGACGGCCTCACCGAGAGCGACTTCATCCTGGCGGCGAAGGCCGACAAGCTCTACTGAGCTTCCAGGTCCTCGAGCTTCCCCGTCCGGGCCCAGACCCAGAGCCGGGAGGGGCGGAACAGCCGGTAGCGCCACGCGAAAGCCGCGAGCACCACCAGGCCGATGACGTCGCTGACCACGTTATAGGGGTTGAAGATCCCGTAGACCCAGTCCTCGAACGCCAGGTCGCGGTAGCCGAAACGCCCGGTCAGGGGCCATAGCGCGACCCAGGGCCGCATCCACATGCGGTCGCACAGCTGGTGCAGCCACAGGGCGAGGGCGTAGACGCCGGGCTTCCCGACCGCGAGGAGGACGAGCGTGACGAGGAGGTTGACCGCGAGCGAGTGGAACCACACGCGGCCGTTGTTGATGGTCTCCTTGAAGACCCAGAGGCCGAGCGGCTTGTCGACGATATCGGCGACGAGCGTGAGGAAGATGACGAAGCGGAGGTCCGCGCGCCGATCGAGGGCGTGACAGCTGACGGTGGCCGCGGCCACATGGCCGAATACCAGCACGACTCAGAGGGTGAGCGTGAACCGCTTGCCTTGGAATTCCAGCTCAACCGAGCGTTCCTCGATGCGGATGACGATCGCGCCCTCGATGGTGTCGCCTTCGAACACCCGGCGGTCGCTTACGACCGCGACAGGTTTCCCATCCAGGACAGAGGTGCCCTGGAGCACGAGGCGAGGCGGCTCCGATGGAGGCGGATCTTCGACGGGCGCGACGGGGGCGGGCGCCTCGCGGTCCGGGAAGGCGGGTGGCTCCTTGGGGAACGCCGGCTCCGGCACGGGCTCCGCGACCGGCACCACGACCTCGCGCGGGATCGCGGTCTCTTCTGCCGGGATCTCCTCCACCGGCGTTTCGACGACGGCTTCGATCAACGCCGCCTGAGGCACCGGGGCATACGCCGACGCCGGCTCCTGGGTTGCCGGCTGCCTCAAGAGCAGCGCCGTGGCCGCGGCCGACGCCACAGCGATCGCCGCCATCGCGGCGAACTGTCGCCGGCGATGCACTCTTTCCTTGCGCAGCTTCGCGACGGCGGCGACCGGTGGCACGACCTCGCCGGACTGCCGATTCTCCCGGTCGACCTTGCGCAGGGCGTCGAGGATGAAGCTCATGGCTCGCGAAGCCGGGGCACCTGGTAGCCGCTCAAGCTGTAGAGGGCCATGCGGGTCTCCTCTCCAATGTCGCCATCGGGCTGAAGATGCACCTTCTCCTGAAGCTTCTTGACCGCGTCCTCGAGCTCCGACGGCGTCGGGGCCGCTTCGCTCGGCAGCATCCCCAGGATCGCCAGCCGGGCGCCCGCCCAGGCGAGCCTGCGGGGCGCGTCCGAGCTTTCGAGCTCGTCGAAGTCCCGCCAGAACATCCGGGCGCGGCCGTTCCAGAACCGGGCCAGGACCTCCTTCGGCTCGCGGAGGAAATCGCCGGGCGCGAAGTGAACGACCGCGGAATCGGCGTCGAGGCTCGTGAGCGTGAGGAACAGAACGCTCTCCTGCGACGGGTGCACCACCTCGAGCACGGCGGGGAGGTCGAACGCCTGGAGCTGGTCGAGATTCGTCTCGAGCTCCGAGTACTGGAGCGCCGCCCGCTCGGCGAGCGACGGCATTTCCTGGAGGGCCGAGATGGCCGCGATCCCCCCTCCGAGCCGGATTCCCCAGCGCTCGAGGAGCACCGCGGCCGCAGCCCTTCGCGAGATCTCGGGCGAGAGCGTCAGAAGCCGAAGCTGGAAGTGCTGATTCGCCTCCTCGGGGGTCGGCGCGGTCTCCCCGGCGCCAGAGGGCCCTCGCGCGAACGGAAGGGATGCCGGAAAGCGAACGCCTCCGCGCGCCAGATAGACCGCTCCGAGACCGACGAGGGCGGCGAGCGAGAGCCACGCGGCGCGGACTCCGAGCGGCCCGAGGCGGAGAAGCCCTCTTCCCTCGGGTTGTGCCGGCGCCGTCCCGATCTTTTTCACCGACCGGCGGACCACCGAGCGGTCGATTTCGCTTTTCTCCAGGACGTATCCCGCGAGGAGGGCCCGGTCGCAGACCAGGTTGATGAGCCGCGGAATGCCGCCCGAGAACCTGTGGATTCGGAACAGCGCTCCGCTGCTGAAGTCCACGCGACCGATGCCCCCGGCGACCGCGAGCCGGTGGCGGATGTACTGCGTCATCTCCCGCCGACCGAGAGGATTCAGGTGGTAGCGCGCGGTGATGCGCTGCGCGAGCTGCCGCAGATCGCGCTGGGCGAGCATGTCGTTGAGCTCCGGCTGGCCGATGAGAACGATCTGGATGAGCTTCTCGGTGGCGGTCTCCAGATTCGAGATGAGCCGGACCTGCTCGAGCACGTCCCGGGAGAGGTTCTGGGCCTCGTCGATGACCAGCACCGTGTTCTTGCCCTGCTCTCTCGCGCGGAGGAGGAAATCGTGGAGCTCGTCGATGAGCTCCTTGTCGGTCTTCTTGTCGTCGCGGTCGTAGGCGATCCCGAGATCCCGGTTCACCGATCGCAGGAGCTCGGTCGTGCCGAGCGCGGGATAGAGGATGAACGCGCTGAGCGTGCTCTCGTCCAGCCGCTCGAGAAAATAGCGGCAGAGAGTCGTCTTCCCTGTTCCCACTTCGCCGGTGACCACGATGAACCCGCCCCGCTGCCGCAGTCCGAACTCGAGGTGGGCGAAAGCCTCGTGGTGCTTGCCGGACAAGTAGAGAAACTTCGGGTCCGGTGTGAGGTTGAAAGGCTTCTCGCGAAAGCCGTAGAAGGCCTCGTACATTTCGCTTGTCCCCACGGGTGTATCACGAAAAAGGGTTGTTTTTCCAGGGAGTTTCCAGTTGCCAGTGGGGCGCGTGCCGAATACCACGCGGTCGTTCAGTTTCTGCGACCTCCCGCTGGCAACTGGAAACCGGTAACCGGAAACGGAAACTGGAAGTAGTCGTACGCATATCGGGCGATCTCCGCGATCGCGCGCTCGGCTTTTTCCCTTTCCTCTACCCCGCGGGTCATCACCGACAGCAACACATGACCCCTTTCGTCCGGAAGGTACAAAACACCGACGTCCGCGACCGCGCCTCCCAGGGTTCCCGTCTTGCGGGCGGCGACCGCTCCCTCCGGGAGAAGTCCGGGAATCCGGTTCTTTCCCGTCTCGCAGGCGAGCAGGATCTCGGTCATCTTCCGCGTGGAATCCGGGCTCGCGGCGCGACCCGACCAAATCGCGCGGAGAAGGTCGTTCATCGCCCGAGGGGTCGCGCTATCGCGCGGATCCCTCTCGAAAGCGGAGGCGGCCGCCTCGAGCTCGCCCGGCGCCGGCTGATAGGCGTTCAGGTAGTCCAGGATCTCCTGTCGGGTCATCCCTTGCGTGCGCTCGGGAGGCATCCCCAGCGAATCCAGGATGAGCCGCTGCGCGCCGCGATCGACCGAGATGCCCTCGATTCCCAGGACCAGAAGCCTCTCGGCCACGGCCTCGAGCCCCACCCTCGAGAGCAGCTCGTCCGCCGCCGAGTTGTCGCTCACTCGCATCATGATCCCTGCCAGGTTCGCGATGGACAGCGAGACGCCGGGCGCGACGAATTCGTCGAGCCGGCCGCTGCCGAGGTGAAGGTCTCCGCTCTCGAGAGATACCGTCTCATCGAGCCGAACCTTCCCTTCATCGACCTGGTGAAAGAGGGTCGCGAGCAGCGGGAGCTTGAAGGTGCTCGCCATCGGATAGGCGACGTCGCCTTTCACGTCCACCCGAAGGCCGGATTCGAGATGCTCGATGGCGACGCCCATCTCGCCCGTGGACCCGTCGGCGGCCCGCACCACGGCCGCGCGCAGGCGCTCGAGGGACGGTTCGGCCGCCGAGAAGAGAAGCGAGAAGACGAGGCCCGGCATCGGTTGCTGCTAGAGTAGCACCGATGAAACGCCTCGCCTGGCCGCTCCTGTTCGTTGCCGCCTGCGGCGCCCCCCCCGCGCCCGAGCCCATCCAAGGCGACCTGGCGTCGGTCCTCGAGCGGGGACTACGCGACGGGACCACCGGCTTCGACCACGCCGCCTGGGACGAGATCCTCTCGAAGTACGCCCTCGAGAACGGCCGGCGGTTCGACTATGCCGGCCTCAAGAAGGAGGAGGGCGCTCTCGCGACCTATCTCGACTCCCTCGCGGACGCCGATCTGGAAACCCTCCGCGGTCCGGAGCTCGAAGCGCTCTTCATCAACGCCTACAACGCCTATACCGTACGAACGATTCTCGATCGGGTCGAGGAGAACGGGAGCTTCGAGATCGAGAGCATTCGCGACATCGAGGACGTGTTCACCCGGGAGGGGCACGTGGTGGGCGGCTTCCGTCTGAGCCTCGACAACATCGAGCACAACGTCCTGAGGCCGACGTTCCGGGACCCGAGGCTGCACTTCGCGGTCAACTGCGCCTCGATCTCCTGCCCGCCTCTGCCCACGGACGCCTTCGAGGGCGAACGCGTGGAAGAGCAGCTGGAGGCGGCGGCGGGGAACGCTCTCGGGAGTCCCGACTACGCCTCCGTCGAGGACGAGGCGCTCCTGCTCACCAAGATCCTCGAATGGTACGGCACCGATTTCGTGAACCCGGACTACCGCGGATCGGAGGCGAGCCTCCCGGCGTTCGTCGCCCGGTACGCGAACGAAGACGTCCGCCGCTTCCTCGAGGAGAGGAACAGCGAGGTAGAAGTCCGGTTTCGGGAGTACGACTGGCGGCTGAACCGGCCCGAGTAGCCCTACTTCACTTTTTCGCCGCGCCCGAGGATATCCGCCCTCTCCGTGAGGCTCGCGTCGTTGACGCCGTACTGGACCGCGGCCTTCGCGTGCTCCACCAGGGTCTTGACCAGCGCCTCGTCCTCCGGAGTGCAGGGGCAGCCCTTCGCGATCTGGCCGAAGGCCGACCAGGCGAGCCCCCAGTGCGCGAGCCCGAAGTTGGGGTACGCGTCGACGGCTTTCTGGAAATAGCCGGCGGCGTCCTTGAACTGCTGTTTGTCCTTGAGAGTGACGCCGTAGTACGCCCAGCCGAGGGCGTTCTCGTAACCCGGGAGCGACGTGGCCTTCGCCAGCGTTTCGCGCGCCTTGTCGGGCTGCTGTCCTTCGTAATAGCCGACCCCGAGTTCGGTCAGGAAGTCGGGATTGTCCGCTTCGAGCGAGACGGCCTTTTCGAGCTCCACCAGCGCCGGCGCCACCTGCTTCTGTAGCCGAAGAATCTTCCCCTTCTGATAGTGCGCGTCGGCCAGAGAGTCATCGAGCTCGACCGCTTTCGAGAACTCCGCGAGCGCCTGGTCCGGCTGCTGCGAAGCCGCGAGCGAAAGCCCGAGATAGTGATGGACCTGTGCGTTGTCGGGCATCTTCTCGACGGCCTGCTTCATGAGGTCCCCGGCCTCCTGCAGCTTTCCCTGCTTGATGTAGATGTCACCCAGGGAAACGTAGGCGCTCGTCAGGTTAGGGTTCAGAGTCACCGCTTTCTGAAAGTAACCCGCCGCCATGGAAAGGTTCCCCTCCGCCAGGTACACCTCGGCGTATGCCAGGTTCGCGTCGGGATCGTTGGGGTTCACGGTGATCGCCATCGCCAGGTCGGACTGAGCGGCACTCCGATTGCCGAGGGCGTGGTTCGCCTTTCCACGGGTGCCGAAAGCTCGAGTGAGCTCGCTGTTCAGCTCGAGCGCTTTCGTCGCCTCGGCGACGGCGCCCTGGTAGTCTTTCTTGGCGAGCAGAATGTCGGCGAGGCCGGCGTGGGCCTCGGCGACTTTCCCGTCGAGCTCGATTGCCTTGCGGAACGCGGGCTCGGCTTCCGCGGGTTTGCCGTCCGCGAGCGCCGCCTCGCCGATCGTCGCGTGGACGAGGGCGCTCTCGGGAGCGAGCGCGAGCGCCTTCTGGGCCATCTGACCGGCCTCGGCGATGGCGCCGGTCTTCGCGAGCCCGATGGCGAAGGCGACCATGACGTCCGCGTTCGACGGATTGAGCTCGACCGCCTTCTTCCCCACTTCGACGACCTTGGGGTAGTTCGGCTCTTTGGAATAGGCGATGGTCATCCCCTCGTAGCACTCGGCCTGCTCCGCCGGATCCGTGACCGAGGACACCGCTTTGGAGTAGGCCGTCCCCGCGTTGGCCCAGTCGTTGAGCTGCCGGTAGATCCGCGCGAGCTTCAGATGAACGTCCCCGCGTTCGGGGAAGTTGGTGACGATCGTGAGGTAGAACCCGCCGGCCTTCTGCAGGTTTCCGTCCTTGATCTCTTTTTCCGCGGCGTCCATGTACTTCTTGACGTCCTTCTCGGTGATCTTGACGTCCTGGCCGGCGGTAGCGACGGCGCCGCAGAGCGCGATCGACGCGATTGCAGCGAGAACCCGTACGGTCGTGAATCTTCTCATGACATCCCTCCTCGAGCTGATCCGCGGCGAATCCTATCATTCCCCCGGAATCGAGGCTAATATTCGGAGGTCGACATGCCGGGGCATCGCATCGTGGTCGCGCCTCGGGCGGCCTCTCGAAGGGAACAGGCCCTTTCGTGGCTCGCGAGCGTCGGTGGCCGCGGCCCCGTGCTTCTGGTCTCGACCGCTCTCGAGGCCGCGGATCACTTCCTTCGGGAGCTCGCATCCGAGAGGGGCTCGCTCTTCGGCTTCCGCCGCGCCACTCTGGACTCGCTCGCCTATCGCCTCGCCCTTCCCGCGCTCGCCCGCGAAGGCATGACGACGGCGAGCCGACTGGCCCAGGAGGCCGTGACCGCGCGCCTCCTCCACGTGATCGCGGGCGAGAAGCGGCTCGGCCCTCTCGCCGAGGTCGCCTCCGGTCCCGGGCTCGTCCGCGCCCTCACTTCGACCCTCCACGAGTGCCGCCTCCACCAGGTGAGCCCGGAGGAGCTCTCGAAGCTCGGCGAGATCGGAGAGACCCTCGGACTTCTGCTCAAACGCTACGAGGAGATGGCGCGGGACCAGGGCGTCGCCGATCGCGCTCTCACGTTTTCGCTCGCCCGGGAAGGCGCTTCCGGCGTCGAGGGACCGGTTCTGTTCCTCGACGTTCCCCTCGACAACCCTCTCGAAGCCGCCCTCGTCGAAGCCATCGCCAGGAGGCCGATGGCGGCCCCGATCCTCGCGACCGCCCTCGATGCGGACGAGGCCACGCTCACGAGACTCTCCCGGGCCCTCGAGTGCGAGCCCGAAACCCCGGGCGACCGCACGAGCTCCGACTCGGCTCTCGTCGATCTCCAGCGTCACCTCTTCGTCGAGACCGCGCCGAGTCGCCGCGATCGGCCGGACGACGTGGTCGTGCTCTCGGCTCCCGGCGAAGCGCAGGAGTCGGCGGAGCTGGCCCGCGCCATCCAGCGCGAGACGGACCGCGGACTCGCCTTCGACCGCGTGGCGGTCCTCCTCCGCTCGCCGGAGGTCTATACGCCGCTCCTCGAGGACGTGTTCGATCGCGCGGGAATCCCCGCGTACTTCGAGAACGGGACCAAGAGACCCGACCCGGCCGGCCGGGCGTTTCTCGCCCTTCTGGACTGCGCCGCCGAGGAGCTCTCCGCGAGCCGGTTCGCCGAGTACCTTTCGCTCTCTCAGATCCCGAAGCTCGACGCCCTCGGCGCGCCCATCGTCGCGCCTTCCGAGGAGGAGGAAGAGATCCTCTGGGCTCCGCCGCGGCATCCGCTCGCTCCCGAGCCCACCCGGGAGCCGGTCCAGCTGGATCTCTTCGCCGAGCCGCCTCCCAAGGTCGAAGCTCCCGAGAACGAGCCCGCGCTCTCGGGGACGCTCCGCGCGCCCTGGCGCTGGGAAAAACTTCTCGTCGACGCGGCGGTCATCGGCGGACGCGACCGGTGGGAGAGACGCCTTTCGGGACTCGGCCGCGAGCTCGACCTGCGGCTTCTCGAGATCGAGGATCAGGACGGCGTCGAGGCCGAGCGCCTCCGGCGCGAGCGCGCCGATCTCCTCCACCTGAGGAACTTCGCCCTTCCCCTGATCGAGGCGCTCGACGCGAGACCCGACTGGGACCGCTGGGGCGACTGGCTCGATTGGCTCGAACGGCTCGCCGTTTCCTCGCTCGTCAGCCCGGAGGGCGTGCTCTCGCTCCTGAAAGAGCTTCGGCCCATGGCGTCGATCGGGCCGGTGTCTCTTCCCGAGGTGCGCGAAGTCCTGTCGGAGCGTCTTACCCTCCTTCCCCAGAGGCCCTCGGGAGATCGCTACGGAAAGGTCTGGGTCGCCCCCATCGAGGCGGCGCGAGGCCTGAGCTTCGACATGGTGCTGGTGCCGGGGTTGGCCGAGAGGATGTTCCCCCGGAAGATCATCGAGGACCCGCTGCTTCTGGACTCCTTACGCACTCGCCTCGGCGCCGGCCTCTCCCTTCAGAAGGATCGAATCGCGAAGGAGCGTCTCTTCCTCAGACTCGCGATCGGAGCGGCTTCCAGGAAGATCGTCTTCAGCTACCCTTCCGTCGATCTCGCCAAGGGGCGCGCCAAAGTACCTTCTTTCTATCTTCTCGAGGTCGCGAGAGCGAGCCAGGGAGAGCTTCCGGACTTCGAGAGCCTCGCGCGCGAGGCCGCGAGCTCTTCCGGGGCGCGGCTGGGCTGGCCCGCTCCCCGCGAGCGCGGCCAGGCCATCGACACCGCCGAGTTCGACCTCGCGTTTCTCTCGGACTCCTTTCGGCGCGACCTGAAGGACAAAGACCTCCTCGGAAGCGGACGCTATCTGGTCGAGGTGAATTCCGCCCTCGCCCGGTCTCTGCGAGCCCGGTACCTGCGGGGAAAGGCCGGCCACTTCACGACCGCGGACGGCTTTCTCGAGGCGTCGAAGGCGGCGAAAGAGATCCTGGCGCAACACCGGCTCGAAGCGCGGGCCTACTCCGTCACCGCCCTCGAGAAATACGCCGCCTGCCCGTACCGGTTCTACCTCAACGCCATCCTCCGGATCCGCCCGCGGGAAATCGTGGAAGCGGTGACCCACCTCGACCCGCTCACCAAGGGAAGCATCCTCCACGCGGCCCAGTTCGAGATCTCGAAGCGTCTCGGAGAGGCCGGCCTGCTTCCGGCTACGACCGACAACCTCGGCGAGGTCCTTCAGCTCTTCGAGATGGTGTTCGGCGAGGTCCAGGATCACTTCGAGGAAGACCTCGCGCCCGCGATCGAGCGCATCTGGAAGGACGAGCTCGAGCGAATCCGCTTCGATCTCCGGGGCTGGCTGCGTAGGGAGGCGGCCCGCAAGGACGGCTTCGTCCCCTACCGGCGGGAGTTCACTTTCGGCATGAGGCCGACGGGCCCCGCCGATCCCGCGAGCACCCTCGAGGTCGCGGTGCTGAAGAACGGCCTGCGGCTCCGGGGAGCCATCGACCTCGTCGAGAAGCGCGCCATCGACGGCAAGGTCCGCATCACCGACCACAAGAGCGGAAAGGCGTGGATGCCCGAGGGCGCGGTCGTGAACGGCGGCGAGAACCTGCAGCCGATCCTCTACACTCTCGCCTACGAGGCGCTCACCGGGGAAGAGGTCGACTCCGCCCGCCTGTACTACGTCACCCAGCGCGCCGGCTACGCGGAGCGCGTGGTGCGCGCCGACGAGGAAGCGCTGAACGTCGTGGCCGAGTTCCAGAGGCGTCTCGACGAGGTCATCGAGGAGGGTTACTTCCCCGCCTCGCCCCTGGAAAAGCCGGGCTGCGGATGGTGCGACTATCTCGCGATCTGCGGGCCGAGGATGCAGATCGACGCGAAGAGGAAGCAGAGCGACCCGCGCCTCTCTCCTCTCAACTGGCTCCGGAACCTGACGTGAGCGATACCCCTCTCGCGGACGCCGCCGACCGGCAAGCGATCGAGAACGACCTCGATTCCACTCTCGTGGTCGAGGCCGCGGCGGGCACCGGCAAGACCACGGCCCTGGTGAGCCGCATCCTCTCCATCGTTTCCACCGGGCGGGGCGAGCTCTCGCGAATCGTCGCCGTCACCTTTACCGAGAAGGCGGCGGGCGAGCTGAAGCTCCGGCTTCGAGGCGAGATCGAAAAGGCGCGCACGGCGGCACGGGCGAGAAACGACGAGGAAGTGAAAAAGAGGCTCGACAACGGTCTAGCCCAGCTCGAAGAAGCGCACGTCGGAACCATCCACGGTTTCTGCGCCGATCTCCTCAAGCAACGGCCTCTGCAAGCCGGAGTCGACCCTCTTTTCGAGGTCGCGACCGAAGAGGAGAAGGAGCGCCTTTACCGGCGCGTGTTCGATCGCTGGCTCCAGGAGAAGCTGTCGGATCCGCCGCCGGGCGTCCGGCGCATCCTCAGGCGCCCGCAGGTCTGGGACGAAGGTCCCGTCGACGGCCTCTACAAGGCCGGCTTCGAGCTCCTCGACGTTAGGGATTTCCCCACCCGATGGCAGATCCGACCCTTCGACCGGGAAAGCGAGATCGACGCGCTCGTCGAGAGGGCGGTGTCGCTCGCCGAGAAGGGGGCGCGAGCCTCGAACGACAACGATTATCTGTTCCAAGATCTGAAAGAGCTCCTGGCTCTGGTCCAGGACCTGAAGGGGCAGGAGCAGGTGAGCGGCAGGCGAGACTACGACGCTCTCGAGCATCGGCTCGGATCGCTGAAGCTGGGCAAGAGAAAGGGCAGAGGCCCCTTCGCGGAGGGCATCGCGAGGGAGAGTCTCCAGGCCGAGCGCGACGCGCTCGCCGAAGACCTCGCGTCGTTCCAGAAGCGCTCCCGCGCCGACCTCACCGCCCACCTCCAGAACGAGCTCCAGGAGCTCGTCGGCCGCTACGAGGTCCTGAAGTCGAAGCGGGGGCGCCTCGACTTCCTCGACCTCCTCGCGCGCGCCCGCGATCTCCTGAAAGGGAACGCCGAGGTGAGGCGGGAGCTCCAGTCGAGCTTCACCCACATCTTCGTCGACGAGTTCCAGGACACCGATCCCCTCCAGGTGGAGATCCTCCTGCTCCTCGCTTCGGCGGACCCCGACGAGGACGACTGGCGCGAGATCACGCCCGTCCCGGGAAAGCTCTTCCTCGTCGCCGATCCCAAGCAGTCGATCTACCGGTTCCGGCGGGCGGACGTGTCGCTCTACCAGCGCGTGAAGAAGCACCTGGTGCGTGGCGGGGCCCGGCAGGCCTATCTCACCGTGAGCTTCCGGTCGGTTCCCGCGATTCAGGATCTCGTGAACTCCGCCATGTCCGACGCGATGAAACCGACGGCCGAGAATCACCAGGCGGACTACGTGCCGCTCTACGCTCATCGCGCGAAATCCGAAGGTCAGCCCGCCGTCGTCGCCCTTCCCGTCCCGCGCCCCTACGGCGATTGGGACAAAGTGGTCTTCTACGCCATACAGCGCTCGGAGCCGCCGGCGGTGGCTTCCTTCGTCCGATGGCTTCTCGAAGAGAGCCCCGCTCACGGATGGCGCGTGAGCTCGCGCGGCTCCGAATCGCGGCCCGTGGCCCCCTCGGACGTTTGTCTCCTGTTCCGCCGTTTCCAGAGCTTCGGGCGCTCGGTGACCCAGCCGTACGTGGACGCGCTCTCCGGCCTCGACATCCCCCACGTCCTGGTGGGGGGGAAGGGCTTTCATCAGCGCGAGGAGATCGACGCCATGCGGGTGGCGCTCGCCGCCGTCGAGCGGCCCGACGACGAGCTCTCGGTGTTCTCGACGCTAAGGGGCCCGCTCTTCAGCATGGGCGACGAGAGCCTGTTCCTCTTCCGGGCCCGGCACGGCGCCCTCCATCCGTTCCGGGCCATCCGAGGCTCTCTCGAGGGAGACGACGACGCCTCCATCCGCGCGGCCCTGGACGTCCTCGCGTCGCTCCATCGGGATCGCAACCGCCGGCCGATCGCCCTCACCATCCGCGAGCTCCTCGACCGAACCCGGGCCCACGCGGGATTCGCGCTCTGGCAGGCGGGCGACCAGGTGCTCGCGAACATCCTCAGGCTCCTCCAGATCGCGCGGACGTTCGAGGAAAGCGGCGGGCTTTCGTTCCGCGGCTTCGTCGATCACCTGGACTCGCTCTCCGAAGTTACGGACCGGAGCGAGCAGACGATGATCGAGGACGGAGTCGAAGGCGTCCGGCTGATGACGGTCCACAAGGCGAAGGGCCTGGAGTTTCCCGTCGTGATCCTCTGCGAGATCACTAGCCCGTTCTCCTCCGGCGCGTCGCGGCACGTGGATCCCGATCGGAAGCTCTTCGCTATCCGGCTAGCCGGAGGGTCGCCCTGGGAGCTGCTGGAGCACGAAGACAGCGAGGCGGAGCGGGATCGCGCGGAGAGCCTTCGACTGCTCTACGTGGCGGCGACCCGCGCACGCGACCTGCTTGTGGTGCCCGCCGTCGCCGACGAGCCCCAGACGAAGGGCTGGGTGGGCCCGCTCCTCCCGAGCCTCTATCCCGAGGAAAGGACCTATCGGTTCCCGATGGTGGCTCCGGGATGCCCGAGATTTCCCGGAGACGATACCGTGATCGATCGCCCTTCGAGAGCGCCGATCACTTCCGGAATCCGGCCGGGTCTCCACAAACCCGAGCGTGGCCATCACCAGGTCGTCTGGTGGGATCCGTCGCTTTTCGAGAATCCTCAGGCGACCAAGCCCGGACTGAGGCGCTACATGATTCTCCAGCCGGACCCGGCCGGCGATCCCGGAGAAGGCGCGCGGGATTACGAGCGGTGGCTCGAGCGGCGCGCCCGGATTCTCGAGCGAGGGAGCGCACCCACCTATCGGGTCGCGACGGTGACGCGCCTCGTCGAGACCGAGAAGCAGGTAGTCGAGGGAGCCTCGGCGGTGAGGGTCGCCGAGGTCGAGGGCCGGGATCTCCTTCGTCCGGGTGGAAAGCGCTTCGGGGCCCTGGTCCACGAGGTTCTCGCGCGTGCGTCTCTCGAGGCGGCGCCCCCGGACATCGCCGCTCTCGCCGAAAGCCTGGGACGCATCTTCGGCAATCCGGACGAGGAGAGGAAGGCGGCGGCCTCGGCGGTCGCGGTGGCGCTCTCGCACCCCCTGCTCGAGAGCGCCCGCGCCGCCGCACAGGTGTTCCGGGAAACCCCTCTCGTCTATCGCGAGCCCGAGGGAAGGCTCGTCGAAGGAGTTCCCGACCTCGTCTTCCGCGACGAGGGCTCGGAGTGGACGCTCGTGGACTTCAAGACCGATCTCCGTCTCGACATCGCGGAGAGCGCCCACCGGAGTCAGGTCGCGCTCTACGGCCTGGCTCTCGAGCAGGCGACGGGGATTCCCGCCCGGGGCTGGCTCCTGTATATTTAGCGCCCATGAGAATCCTGCTGGTCCTTGCCTGCCTGCTTCCGCTCGTCGCCTGCGGCGGGCCCATTCCCGAAGTCCTCGTCGCCGACACCGTGCTCGTCAACGGAAACGTCATCACCGTGGACCCGGAGGATCGGATCGTCCAGGCCGTCGCCATCAAGAACGGACGAATTCTCGCCGTGGGAACCGACGCCGAGATCCGGAAGCTCGCGGGAGAGGACACCCGGGTCATCGACCTCGCGGGGCGAACCGCGACTCCCGGGCTTCTCGACGCCCACTGTCACTTCGCCTGGGGCGGAACCGACATGCTCGAGGTCTCGGATCTTTCCTATCCGAAGGTGAAGCGCGTCGGCGACGTCGTAGCCGACGTCGAAAAGCAGGTCGAAGGCAGGACCGATGGCGACTGGATCCAGGGCCGCGGCTGGGACGAAGGGAAGCTCGACGAGCGGCGGTACATCTACGCCTCCGACCTCGATGCGGTCTCCGCGGAGAACCCGGTCTGGCTCACCCACACCATGGGCCACTACGGAGTCGGCAACAGCCTCGCGCTGAAGCTCGCGAACATCACCAAAGACACCCCGGATCCGCCGGGTGGAACCATCGATCGCTATCCCGACGGGACGCCGACCGGGGTGTTGAAGGAGCGCGCCCAGCAGCTCGTGACCCGACTCATCCCCGAGCCCACGGTCGAGCAGATTCAGAAAGGCATCGAGCACGTCGCGAAGGAGTTCAACAAGGAAGGCATGACCGGGCTCAAGGATCCGGGGGTCTACGCCCCGGAGTGGGAGGCCTATCAGAGGGCGCTCGGCGCCGGCACTCTGCCGGTGCGGGCGTTCATCCTGTGGCGCGCCGGCGACACGGTCGAGGAAGCGGAAGCGCTCGCCGCGCGCATCGGGTCGTTCACCAAGCCATACCGGTCGACGGGAGACGACCATCTGATATCGGGCGGCATCAAGTTGGCGATCGATGGAAGCGGAGGCGCCAGGACGGCCTGGCTCCACGAGCCGTGGAACAAGGAATACACCTCGGTCGACGAGGGGAACTACGGCTACCCCGTCATCGACCCGGAAGTTCTGCGGCAGCAGATTCGGCTGTTCCACGACGCCGGGATGCACGTGAGCGTCCACTCCATCGGAGACCGCGCCATCGACTGGGTCGTCGACTCCTATGTAATGGCGCTCGAAACGAGCCCCCAGAAAGGTCTCCGCCACGGAATCATCCACGCCAACATTCCGACGGATCACGCGATCGACGAGATGGCGCGACTGCAGGCGGAGTACGACGCGGCCTTCCCCGAGCCCTCCGCCCCCTTCATGTGGTGGATCGGCGATACCTATTCGGGGAACTTCGGTCCCGAGCGCTCGAAGCGCCTCAATCCCTTCAAGACGTTCGTCTCGAAGAACATTCGGTGGG
>DAISKN010000068.1:0-15753 GCA_036820975.1 Acidobacteriota bacterium
AGGACCCACGAGCTGCACGTGCGCGAGTCCGGAGGCGCGGCAGGCACGTTTCAAAGTGGCGCTCTCCTCGAGAGGCACGTCGGGGACGAGGAGGGACGAAGCACCCGCGGCGACGGCGTCCCTGGTGAAGCGCTCGAATCCGCGCGCGTGGACGAGGTTCCCGTACACGAGGAGGTTCAGGGGAATCTTGGGACGGGCGTCGTGAATCTTCGCGAGAAGGGTGAACGCACCCGAAGTGGAGGTGCCTCCCGACAGCGCGCGCAGATCCGCTCTCTGGATCGCGGGCCCGTCGGCTACGGGGTCTCCATAAGGAAATCCGATCTCGAGAGCTCCCGCTCCAGCGTCGACCGCGGTCTTCGCCAGCTCGAGCGAGAGATCCGGTGTCGGATCCCCCAGAACCAGGAAGGGGCTCACCACCGTCGTCTCTTTCAGGAGGCGCTTCAACCGCAGGCGGGTCAAGACGACCTCCGAAACGATCGAAAGTAGGCATCGAGATCCTTGTCGCCTCTCCCGCAGAGGTTCAAAAGGACCCGGGCTCCTTCGGGAAGTTCCCGTTCGCGGACCGCTTTCCGGAGAAACGCGAGGGCGTGCGCGGGCTCGAACGCGGGAATGATCCCTTCGAGCTCCGAGAGCGTCTCGAAGGCGGCGATCGCTTCCTCATCCGTGACGGCGACGTAGCGCGCCCGGCCCGTGTCGCGAAGGAAAGCGTGCTCGGGTCCGACCCCGGGGTAGTCGAGGCCGGCGGAGACGCTGTGCGCTTCGAGAATCTGCCCCTCCTCGTCCTGGAGAACGTAGGTGCGGGCCCCGTGCAGGAGACCCGGAGTTCCGGCGACGAGCGTCGCCCCGTGCTCGCCAGTCGCGATCCCGCGGCCGCCGGGCTCGACTCCGATGAGCTTCACCTCGAGGTCGGTGACGAATGCGTGGAAGACCCCGATGGCGTTGCTTCCGCCGCCGACGCAGGCGACGACCGCCGAGGGAAGCCCGCCGTAGCGTTTCTTCCACTGCGCCTTCGCTTCTTTCCCGATCACCGACTGGAAGTCGCGCACGAGCCTCGGAAACGGATGCGGCCCGCAGACGGTCCCGAGAAGGTAATGGGTCGTCGTCAGGTTCTGGGTCCAGTCGCGGAGGGCCTCGTTGATGGCGTCCTTCAGCGTGCGGGAGCCGGCCGCGACCGGCACCACCGTGGCCCCGCAAAGCTCCATTCGCTTCACGTTCGGGGCCTGCCGCTCCATGTCCTTCTCGCCCATGAAGACCACGGCGTCGAGGCCGAGCCGAGCCGCCGCCATCGCCGTCGCCGTGCCGTGCTGGCCCGCGCCCGTCTCGGCGATGACCCTCTTTTTTCCCATGAACCGCGCGAGGAGCGCCTGCCCCGCGACGTTGTTGGTCTTGTGGGCCCCTCCGTGCAGGAGGTCCTCCCGTTTCATCATCACCTCGAGGCCGCAGGCTTTCGAAAAGGCGGGGGCCGAAGAGAGCGGCGTCGGCCGGCCCGCCCATTCCTCGAGAAGCGACGAGAGCTCCCGCTGGAACTCGCGCGTCGGAACGATCTCCCTTCGGGCCCGCTCGAGCTCCTCGAGCGCGGGGATGAGAAGCTCGGGAACGTAGCGGCCTCCGTAGTCCCCGAAGCCGCCGACGCGCGGCGAGAGCAATTGAGTCATCGCCGCTTCCTCTCGATTCGCTGGAAGAGCCGACGGAGCTTCGCCTCGTCCTTCACTCCCGGCTCCCGTTCGACGCCGCTCGAGAGATCGATGCCGTAGGGACGATGCGCGAGGAGCTCCTCGACGTTCTCGGGTCGAATGCCGCCGGCGACGAAGGTGAAAGCCGGGGCGCCGGCGCCGAGGAGATCCCAGTCGAAGCTCCGCCCCGAGCCTCCGCCGCCGACGTCGAGGAGCGCGGGCCTTCCGGCCGAGGGCTCCGCCGAGAACCCGGGCAGCCGAAGCGTCTGCTCGCTCAGATCGTAGACCCGCAGAACGCGAACGCCCTCCGATTCGACTCGCCGCACGTCGGAATCGGTGGCGTGGTAGAGCTGGACCCAGTCGGCCCCCGAGGCGCGGGCATCCGCAAGGACCTCATCGAGAGGAACGTCTCGAAACACCAGGACCCGGGCCGCTTTCGAGCCGATTCTCGAGAAGAGGGCGCGCGCTTCGTCGACGCTCACGCGACGGGGGGAGCTCGGCGTGCGCACGGCGCCGACGAGATCCGCTCCCAGAGAGACCGCGAGCTCCGCGTCCTCCGCCCGCTTGAGCCCGCAGATCTTGACCAGGGGCCTCATCCCCGAATCTCCCGGATGAGCGCCGCGGGATCCTCGTGCCTCATGAGCGCCCCTCCGACGAGGACGGCGTCGGCGACGCCTCTGAGACCGCGGACGTCCTCGGCTCTCGCGTAACCGCTCTCCGCCACCGCCACGCGGTCTTTCGGCACCTCGGCGAGGAGGCGGGGAGCGAGCGACCGGTCGATCTCGAGCGTCTCGAGGTCGCGGTTGTTGGCGCCGATTACCGCGGCGTCATGGCGGAGAGCCTTGTCGATCTCGGAGGCTTCATGGCATTCGAGCAGCGGAGTCAGACCGTAGTGGGCGCATGCGGAGACCAGCTCGTCCAGATCGGAATCCGAGAGACAGCGGAGAATGAGGAGTACCGCGCGGGCTCCGAGCCGCGCCGCCTCCCGCACCTGAGCGGGATCGACCACGAAGTCCTTCATCAGGACCGGCGCTTCGACGGAGCGCGCGGCGCGGTAGAGGTCCTCGTAGGATCCTCCGAAGCGGGTGGGCTCGGTGAGAACGCTGATCGCCGAAGCTCCGGCGTCCTCGTAGCGGGTCACCTGCTCCGTCAGATCGGGCTCGGCGATGTCGCCGAGGCTCGGGCTCCGCCGCTTGAACTCCGCGATGACGCCGATACGGCGCTCTTCCTTCCGGCCCCGAAGAGCCGCGTCGAAGGAAAGACCCGATGGCGGTCCGTCGGGCTCGCGGACGGCGAGGCCTCGCGCCCGCTCGCGCGCGCTCCGAACGAGGTCCTCGACGAGCCCCCTCACGGCCGCCCTTCCTCGGCGGCGAGCCGCTGAGAGGTCTCGACGTAGCGAGCGAGAACCCGCGAAGCTCCGCCGTTTCTCAACACCTCGCGGGCGACGTCGAGCCCCTCGGCGAGGTCGCGGGTGAGGCCGGCGACGCCCAGAGCCGCCGCGGCGTTCAGGGCGACGACATCGGCTTTCGGACCCTGCTCGCCGTCGAGGATCGCTTTCAGGATCGCGGCGTTCGTCGCCGCGTCGCCGCCCCTCAACGACTCGAGCGGAGCTTTCGCGAGCCGAAGGTCGCGGGGATCGAGGGTGAACGTTCTGACGATTCCCTCGTTCACGAAATGTCCCTGGGTCACGCCATGGAGGCCGATCTCGTCGAGCCCGTCGCAATGGACGACGAGCGCGCTCTCGCAGCCGAGCTCGACCAGGGCCTCGGCCATGACCCGCGTCATCGACGGGTCGTAGACCCCGAGGAGCTGGCGCTGGGCCAGCGCGGGGTTGGCGAGGGGGCCGAGGAGGTTGAAGAGGGTCCGGATGCCGAGAGCCTTCCTCACCGGGGCGACGTTGGCCATCGCGGGATGAAAGACGGGAGCGAAGAGAAACGAGAATCCGGTGGCGTCGAGACAGCGCGCCGCATCCCGCGGGCCGAGGCTCAGGACCGCTCCGGCGGCCTCGAGAACGTCCGCGCTCCCGGCCTGGGAGGAGACGCTCCGGTTTCCATGCTTCGCGACCGCGCCTCCCGCGGCCGCGACCACGAGGGCGGCGGTGGTCGAGATGTTGAACGTGCCCGTCCGGTCGCCTCCGGTGCCGCAGGTATCCACCAGGGGCCGCACTTCGGTCGTCACCGCGATTCGATGGGCTCTCATCGCCCGCGCGCAGGCGGCCAGGGTGCGAGCGTCCGGCTCGCGCACCCTCAGCGCGACCAACAGGCCCGCGGTGAGAGGCGCGGGAACTTCCCCCATCATGATCCTGTGAAGGGCGTCCTCGAGCGCCTGGGGATCGGCGGGCTCGGAGCGAAGCAGTTTTTCGATCAGCTCGGGAATCATATTCCGTGCGTCCTCGCGAAACTCTCCTGTGCGCTCCGGGAGGGCCTCGCAAAAACGCGAAAGAGGCGACCCCCGCGGGCTGCCTCTTCTCGTATCAGAACGGAAGGAAGGGCAGCCCGTTCAGACGCACCACCACCATTGGCGGCTCGCGGCTGAACGGGCACGATCGAACATGATGAACGTGTCTTTTATAGATCCGATCTCCCGATTCCGTCAACCGATTCCTGGGGCCGGCCCCGCCGTAGCGCGAAGCGCATAGGCGGGGAGATAATCGACGTCCATGAGGACAACTCTTCGGATCGCTTTGATTTCCATCGCGTGCTCCAGCTCCGCCGGAGCGCAGCTCTTTCGCGTCGAGGAGCTCACCATCGCCGGCATCCATTCCGGACTCGAGCAGGGCCGCTTCACCTGCCGGGAGCTCACCCAGATGTATCTCGACCGGATCGAGGCTTACGACCGCAAGGGGCCCGCTCTCAACGCCATCGTGCTCGTGAACCCTAAGGCCCTGGAGCTGGCCTCCGAGCTCGACCGTGAGTTCGCGCGGGACGGAATCACGCGGCCCCTGCAGTGCGTGCCGATGATCGTGAAGGACAACTACGACACCTTCGACCTTCCCACGACCGCGGGCTCGCTGTCGCTCGCGGGCTCGATCCCCCCCGACGATGCCTTCCAGGTGCGCCGGATCCGGGAGGCCGGTGCGATCGTCCTCGCGAAGTCGAACATGGCGGAGTTCGCGTTCACTCCGTACGAGACGTTGAGCTCCATCCTCCCCGGACATACGCGAAATCCCTACGACCCCGAGCGCGTGCCCGCCGGATCGAGCGGCGGCACCGCGGCGGCGGTGGCGGCGAGCTTCGGGGCGGTGGGCCTCGGGACGGACACCGGGAACTCGATCCGCGGCCCCTCGTCTCACGCCGCTCTCGTCGGCATCCGGTCCACCATGGGACTCACGAGCCGCGACGGCATCGTTCCCCTGAACCTGTACAACGACATCGGCGGGCCGATGGCGAGAACGGTCGTGGACGCGGTCGCGGTCTTCGACGTCATCGCCGGCTACGATCCGAACGACCCGGTGACCGAGCTCGGACGCGACCGAAGGCCGCGGAGCTACCTTTCCTCCCTCACCCGCGACGGTCTAAGGGGCGCGCGCCTCGGGGTGGTGCGGCAGCTCTCGAACACCGAGACCGCCGATCCCGAGATCCTCGCGCTCTTCGAGAAGGCGCTCTTGGACCTCGCGCGCCACGGCGCCGTCCTCGTCGACCCCGTCCGCATCGCCGGCCTCGATTCGAAGGAAAGCCTCTGGTGCAACCCGTTCAAGAGCCAGATCGAGGACTACCTGCGAAGCCTCGGCCCGGCCGCCCCGATGAAGAGCTTGCAGGAGATCGTCGACTCCGAGAAGTACCATGCCTCGATCGCCATGAGGCTTTCCGAGGCTCTCGAGATCGAGCTTCCCCCGGAAGAAGAGTGCCGCGCCTCGAAGGAGAGAACGTCTCGGCTCCGGGACGAAGTCGCGGCCCTCTTCGCTTCCGAGCGGCTCTCGGCCTTGATTTACCCCACCTGGAGCAACCCCCCGCGGAAGCTCGGCGATCTGACGACCCCCCACGGGAACAACAGCCCGCGCCTGTCGCCGCCGACGGGTTTCCCCTCGGTCACCGTTCCCATGGGATTCACCGAGAGCGGGCTCCCCGCGGGCCTACAGATCCTCGGAGACGCTTTCAGCGAGGCGACGCTCTTCCGGATCGCCTACGGCTACGAGCAGGCGACGCTCCATCGAAGGCCGCCGGCTTCGACGCCACCGCTGTGGTAATCTGATTCCGTGCCGATATACGAGTACCGGTGCACCAAGTGCGGGCACCGCTTCGAGGCGATCCAGAAAGTCAGCGACTCGCACATCTCGAAGTGCGAGAAGTGCAAGGGGAAGGTCGAGAGGCTCATCTCGTCTCCCGCCATCCAGTTCAAGGGCTCGGGCTGGTACATCACCGACTACGCCCGCAAGGGGTCGTCGGGGCCGTCGGAGTCCTCGGACTCTTCGGAGAAGAGCTCCGAGTCTTCCTCGTCGGAAAGCCCCTCCGAGAAGACGAGCGCGAAGAAGAAGAAAAAGGACAAGGACAAGGAAAAGGCGGGCTCCTCCGCGAAATAGCCCGCTCGACGTCCTGTCCCAAGATTGCTAAGATGCTCCGGTCGTGACCCCAGCCACGCCAACCAAGAAAGTCCTGTCCATCGTCCTTCCCGCGTACAACGAGGAGGGAAACATCGAGCGCGCCGTCCGGAGCTCCGCCGAAGCCGTCGCTCCGCTGGTCGAGGACTTCGAGATCGTGGCCGTGGATGACGGGAGCCGCGATCAAACCCCTCAGATACTCGCCCGGCTGAAGCCGGAGATGGGAAGCCGTCTCTCGATCGTCACCCACGAGACCAACCTCGGATACGGGACCGCGCTCCGGGCCGGGTTCGACGCCGCCCGGGGTCGACTCATCTTCTATACCGACGCGGACAATCAGTTCGACCTCAAGGAGCTCGTCGATTTCCTCCCGCTCATGGAGGAGTACGACGCCATCCTCGGCTTCCGGGTGGGCCGCCAGGACGGGTCCTTCCGCCTCATGGTCTCGAACGGCTACAACGCTCTCGCGTCGTTCGCCTTCGGGATGTCGGTCCGGGACCTGAACTGCTCGTTCAAGCTCTTCCGCCGGGAGGCCCTGACTTCGCTTCACCTCGAGGAAGACCACTTCTTCATCGACACCGAGATCGTGGTCCAGCTGCACCGCGCCGGCTATCGCTACACCCAGAAAGGGGTCCGGCACTACCCCCGCACCGCCGGCAAGTCCACGGTGAAGCTCTCCGACGTGCCCTTCACGTTCGCGGCGCTCCTCAAGCTGTGGGTCAAGCTCCGCCTCCTGAGTCCCTCCAAGGCCAAGCTCGCCCCTCACGATTGATGCCTCCTTCCGCCTCGGCTTCCCGGTGGACGGACCGGTGGAAGGGGGCGGTCGCGAGCGCCATCCTGACGATGGCCCTGGTGGCGGGGGCCTACTCGTTTCCCGCCACCGTCGAGATCGACCTCGGAAGCCGAATCGGAGGCGCGCTCGGAAGCTCGGGCTTCTACGACGCCGAGGGCTCCTTCCGATGGTCGCGCGCCCGCGGCGAGATCGTGTTCCCCGACCCCGGGGCACGGAGCTCCGCCCGCCTGGAGCTGGAGCTCTCGGGCTTCCGTCCTCCGGGGACGGAGGCGCCTCGAGTCGCGATCGAAGCTTCAGGGCGGAGCTCGACCGTCACTCCCTCGCGGCGCGTCGCGACTTACTCCCTGGAGACGGCAACGGCAGGCCTCTGGAGCTCGACGTCCACGGTTCAGATTCGATCGGACACGTTCGTTCCCGGAGGGGGCGACGAGCGCGCCCTCGGCGTCCGCGTTCATCGGGCGCGCCTCGTCCTGGATGGACCGGCCCTGCCTCCGGTGAAGCAGCTCGTCGCCTCCGGCGCGGCGGCAGCTTTCTTTACCTTCTGTGTCGGAGTCCCCGGCGGCGCCGCGCTCGGCGTTCTCCTCGGAGTCGGCTTCCTGTTCCTTCGTTTCTACGCCGCGCTCGCCGCTCCCCCTCTCGCGGTCCTGGCCCTCGCGGCGATGCTGGTCGCGCGTCTCCTCCCCGGGCCCGCGAGGTTCGCGGGCGAGGTCTCCCGCGGGATGTGGGCGTCTCTCCTCGACGGGGCTCGAGCGCTTCGAAGCCCCGGGACGCTGGCGATTAGCGGCCTCGTAATTCTCGCCACCTGCGCGGGTTACGCGCTTCGTCCGCGCTTCGAGCTCGGACTGGGAACTGGATTGGCCGAGCCCCTCGCCAGCCGGTTCGCGGGCTTCGACCGCGACGAAGAAGGTGTCCTCTTCCGCGAGGCGTTTCCGGGAGCCTCCATCGATCTTCGAGACTTCGGCGCGTCCTCCGCGTGGGCGGTCTCGATCACCGCGGCAGCAGAGGTCCCCGGGCGGGCGGTCGTCGCTCAGGTGGGGGATCGTTCTTTCCCCTTCGACCTCGACAACCGGTTCCGCGTCCATCGTTTCGATCTCGAGGCGCCGGCTCCGGGCTGGCGCCCGGGCCACGTCCTCCGCTTCCCGGGAATCGGACAGGGACGAACGATCCGAATCGCCTCGATCGAAGTCGACCGCGGAAGGAGCCTACCCCCGCTGCGCGCGATCGCGCTCGTCCTGGCTTCGTCGGCCCTCTTCGCCGCCACCTTCGGCGCCTGCGGCCTTCCTCGTCTTTCCCGGCGACGGGCGCTCGCCGTATGGGCCGCGGTCAGCGGCCTCATCGCTGCCGGTCTCGCGTCCGACCCGGTCTTCTTCGTTCCGTTCCTGAGCCGGATCGCGCTCGCGGCTCTGGCCTCGTTTCTCGCCGCCGCCGCCGCCCGCGGCCTTCTGGCCACGATCTCGAAGAGCGGCCTCGCTCCCGAGCCTTCGGCGGGGGTCCTTTCGATCGCCTCCGCCGCCTTTTCCCTGTGGTTTCTCGCGACGGCCTCGCCTCTGTATTCGGGCGGGCACTTCGGATACCACACGTCGGTCGCGGAAGAGATCTCGCAGGGGAAGTTCCTTCTCTACTACTTCCCCGGACCCGACAACATGTTGAGCCGCCAGCCGCAGTGGGGGGACATGACGGTCCCCCACCCGAGTCTGTACCACACGGTCACCTCTCCCCTGGCGCTCCTCCCGCGGGAATGGTTCCACCTCACGACCAAGCTCTTTCTGGCGGCCCTCTTGTTCGGCATCACTCTCGTGAGCTCCACCGTCGCCCACGCGGCCTACGGGAGGCGGGCGGCCCTCTACACCGCCGGGGCGGTCGTGGCGTTTCCGACCGGATGGCAACTTCTGGGCCTCGGCCACCTGATGACGCTCTTCGGCACCTTCGCCGCCACCGTCGCGCTGGCGTTCCTGGCCCTCCTTCAGACCCGGCTTACGGAGCGGCGGGAGTGGCTTCTCGCGCTCGGCCTCGTCACTTTCGCGTTCCTTTCCTACACGGGATCGCTTCTCTTCGCCTCGTTGGCGCTCCTGTTCGCTTCGGCCGCGCTCCTTCGCACCGAGCCCCGACTCGCGAAGAGCCTCGGGGGCCTTCTTCTGGCCGGATGGGGCCTCGCCCTTCTCCTCTATTACATGCACTGGGTGGCGCCTTTCTTCCGGGACACCCTCCCCCAGATGCTTTCGGGGGCGGGCGCCGACCGGAGTGTCGATTGGGTGGCCCGCGTGTGGCTCCTTCCTGAGAAGCTCGACTACACGTTCGGCGCTTTCTGGGTGCCGCTCCTCGGTCTCTTCGGGCTCTATCGCGCCGAGGATCGTCCTCGAAGGCTCCTTCTCTACGGATGGGCCCTCGCCCTTCCTCTCTTCAGCCTGCTGGACCTGTCCTTCAACTTCCTGTTGAAGCACCATTATTTCAGCTTCCCCGCGATCGCCATCGGTTTCGGGTTGGCGCTCCGAAGGCTCGAGGAGAAAGGCTCGTTCTGGGTGGCGGTTTTTCTCCTCGTTGTCGTCTATCTATGGGTGACGGGGCTCGGCGCTTTCTTCAGGCTGGCGACCGGCGGGGTCTGAAGCTCCGGAGCCGCTTCGAGACTAGAAAAGCCCGGAACGTTAGGGATTTTCTATTCGGGCGCTTTTGCCCACAGTCCGGCGGTTTGCCCGTGCAAGCCATTGCTACAATGGATTTTATGGTATCCGGTGCGTGGGTTCTGAAACGGGGGGCTTCCCCTACGAAAATCAGGCTCTTCGTTTTCCCGTGGACGACGGGGGGAGCCAGTGCTATACTCGCGCGCACTCCAACATCTTGGGTTTGAGCAATGGAGGGCCACACAATATCGTGGGTCCCGAGGTAACCTTGAAGGTTTGGAAAGCGCGCGTTAAACAGGGTCGAGACGGAGCACGGGGGGCTTCATCTCGGCGGAGGGGCACCCAGCCCGCTCTCGGGGAGCCGGAAGGAACCACTCGGCGCTCCGTCCTAATAACCCATGCCCCCGACGGAGCGATATAAGCCCCCCATGGGTCAAGAGCGGTTTTATTCGGGTGGTGAGAGTCGGCAAGACGCGCCCGGCGCGGTTTCGCCGACGCTCGGGTGCCAAGCCACCTCATTTCATCGGAGGTTCCTGGAGATGCCTGTTTCGAAGAAACTGTTGAACATTGCGGAGGTTCCGCAGAAGGACGACTCCTCGGAGGAGCTGGAAACGGTGGCCACGCGCCCCGACTTCGGCCTCGAGGCGGCGTCGTCTTCGGCGGGACCGGAAATCCGCCAGATCATCGTCCGTCAAGGTTCCGGTTGGCAGACTACGGCGCTTCTCTTTCTTTCTCTTCTGTTACTTACAACCGTCGCCGTGGCCTTTTACGCCTTTCACCGGGTCGCCGAGCTCAACGACGAGATGAGCGTCACCATGCGGCGCGTCGAGCAGAAGATCCAGAACCTCGACGCCGGCATCAGCTTCGACTCGAAGCGCCAGCAGCTCATGCTGGGAATCCGCGACGAGATCATGCGCACCAATCCCCGGGTGAGCCTGAACGAAGCGTACGAGTACAGCCTCCTGATCATGCAAGCCTCGGAGAAGTACCCGTCGGTCGATCCCCTGATGTTCCTCTCGATCGGAATCGTGGAGAGCGCGTACAACAGCCATGCGACCTCCGACGCGAACGCAAAGGGCCTCTATCAGATCTGGCCCTCCACCGGCCGGCTTCTCGCCCGCTCGCTCAATATCGAGTATTCGGACGAGATGCTCTATGACCCCCAGATGAATACCGAGCTCGCTGCTCTGTACCTCGACATCCTGTTCTCCGCGTACAACGACCAGAAGATGGTCCTCGCGGAGTACAACGGGGGGCCGCTCAACGCCGGCTACTATCGAGCCGGGTCGAGCTATACCGCTCTCGAGACCAAGGAATACGTGCAGCGGGTAAGCGAGGTCTACGAGGGCCTCCGGAGCAAGTTCGAGCTCGGCGTCGAGGTGTCGCTCATGCCGATGCACAAGGACCGCGATCGCGCGGGCAAGGAGCTCGGCGGCTCGAGGCGGGCGGTGACTCCGTCGCCGATGAGCCCGGAGCCCGCTCCCGCCCAGGTCCAGCTCGCGGGACAGTAGGAAAGCACTAGCAGGGCTGCGGGCAGAAGCCGCAAGCAGCCCTGCTAGTGCCTCCCCATGAGAATCTGGGCCACCACGTAGATCCCCAGCCCGGCCGCCATCAGAAATCCGACGAGCGCGAAGACCGGGTATCCGAAGACCTTCAATCCGGCCTCCATCCTCAAGAGAAACGCCGAGCCCAGGATGAGGGCGGCGGTGATCACTCCGAGGGTGATCCGGTTCGCCACGTCGCGAATGGCGAACTGCATCTCGTCCGCCTTGTCGATCTCGATTCCCACCCGGAGCTCGTTGTTCGCCACCTGGGTGAGGAGCCTTCGGGCGCTCACCGGAACCTCGTACACCAACGAGCGCAGCTCGAGGAGGAGGGCCAGGAGCCTTTCGACGCTGATGTCCCGCTGGAACTGCTCTTCCACCAGCCGCACCGCCATGTCCTTCATCGTGCGCACGGGGTCGAGATCGGGATCGAGCTTGCGGCAGAGAGGCTCGAGGTTGAGGAGCGTCTTTCCCAGAAGCACGAGCTCCGGCGGGATCTGGATGTCGTTGCGCAGGCAGAGCACCAGGAGATCGCGCACGATGAGCCCGAAGGGGAGGTCTTTCATCGTCACCCCGGAGTAGCGCGCGACGAGATGACCGACCGCCCCGCGAAAGCGGGCTTCGCGGAAGTCGCGGCCGGGGATGCCCATCTCGAGACAGACCCGGGCCGCCCGGTCGCCGTCCCGCTCCACCAGAGCGAGAAGGAGCGCCATCAGCCGGAGCTGGTTCTCCCGGGAGACGTAGGCGATCATTCCGTGGTCGAGAACCGCGAGCTTTCCCTCGGCGTCGAAGAGAAAGTTCCCGGGGTGCGGATCGCAGTGGAACGCACCATCGACGAGGATCTGCTTCAGGTAAGCGCGCCAGAGCTCGTCGGCGAGCTCGGCATCCCTCGCGTCGATTTCCGTGAGCTTTTTCCCCTCGACGTACTCGAGTACTAGAACGCGGTGCCGCGTGAGCTGTTCCGCCACCTGGGGTACCCGGAGCCGGGGGAACTCAGTTATCGATTCGGAGATGCGTCTCGCGTTCAGGGCTTCCTGGCGGAGATCGATCTCGGCGAAGAGCGTGGTTTCGAGCTGCGCCGCCAGACCCTTGAAGTCGTATCGCCGGCCGAGGGCTGACCGGGAAAGCCGGTCCGCGGCCTCCTTCACGATCTCGACGTCGACCTCGACGAGCTCGGGGACCCCCGGCCTCACCACCTTGACCGCGACCTCGCCTTCGAGCGCGCCCTCGGGCAGAGCGCCAGGCTTCAAGCGCGCGCGGTAGACCTGAGCGATGGAGGCGGAGGCCACGGGATCGGGGTCGAACTCCTCGAACACCTCCTCGATGGGCTTTCCGAGCTCCTTTTCCAGGAGCGGCCTCACTTCCTCGAAGGCCATGGGCGCGACGTGGTCCTGGAGGAGCGATAGCTCCTCGGTGAAGGCCTGGGGCAGCAGATCGGGGCGGGTCGAGAGAAGCTGCCCGAGCTTGATGTACGTCGTGCCCAGCTCTTCGAGGGCGATGCGGAGTTTCTCGGCGCGGTTGTGCTGCCGCTCGATCGGAGGCAGAGCCAGCCTTCGGCGCTTCAGGCCGACCCAGGAGAGGAAATCGAAGGTTTCGAGAACGTCGTCGAACCCGTGTCGCATGAGGATCGCGAAAACGTGGCGAAGACGGACGAGGTTTCGCGGCTTCAGCAAGATTGGCTCCGAATTCTACCCGAGGTCCTTCGCGAGAGCTTCGACCACCTCCTCGGTGTGCTGTCCCGGCCCGGGCGAGGGCCCGAGGTCGATTGCGCCTTTCGCGCCATCGAAGAAGGGAAGGGTGAAGCCGCTCCCCGCGCCCCGATGCGCCGCCTGCGGGTGCGAGCGCCGGTTCCCGGCGGCCCACACCGGCTCGACGCAGGCGTCGATGCCGGAGAACCTTTCCGCCCAGAAGCCGAGGTCTTTCTCCTCGATGACCCGGGCCACGTCGGCCACGGCCCCGCGGTCCATCATGCGGCTCTCGAGATCCCGCCGCTCGATGCCGGCGCAGAACGCCGCCCAGAACTTGGGCTCGAGAGCCCCGACCGAAATCGACCGGCCGTCTCGGGTCCGGTAGAGGGCGTAGTTGGGGAAGGCTCCCGAGAGCCGGGACCCGGCTTCGCCGGAAGCCAGCATCATCATCGAGAGGACGCCGTGGTGCATCGAGAGGTCGATGTGCCGGCCCGCGCCCGACTCCGTCCTCGCCAGGATCGCGGAGAGGACGGCGACCGCGCCGAAGAGGCCGCCGGCGGCGAGGTCCGCGACCTGGATCGAAGGGGGGCGGGAAACGCCCTCGAGCGCTCCCGCGGCCGCCATGTAGTTCACGTCGTGCCCCGCGCGATCCCGATAAGGCCCTTCGGCTCCATAGCCGGTCAAGGACAGATACACGAGCCGCGGCGCTTCGTGCTTCAGGCTCTCGTAATCGAGGCGGAGCCGGGACATCACTCCGGGACGGAAGCCCTCGACGAGGACGTCCGCTTCCCGGGAGAGCGCGCGCAGGGCGCGGGTTCCGGCTTCGCTCTTGAGGTCGAGGAGGATGCTCTTCTTCCCCGCGTTGAGCCGCTCGAAAGCGTCGGGGTCGAGGCTTCGAAGGGGATCCCCCGAGGGCGGCGGCTCCACCTTGATCACCTCGGCCCCGAGCGCCGCGAGGATGAGCGTGCAGTAAGGTCCGGGCGCGTAGCGGCTGAGGTCGAGAACCCTTAAACCGCGAAGGTCCGCGCTCACTCGGTCTCCACAATCATGCTGGTTCCGAGCCCGCCGGCGGCGCAGACGGAGACGAGCCCGAAGCCCCCACCCCGTCTTTTCAGCTCGTTCAGGACGCTCAGGGTGATGCGCGCCCCCGTGGCTCCGAACGGATGTCCGACGGCGATCGATCCGCCCATCACGTTGAGCTTGTCCTCCGAAACCGCGCCGAGCGGCGCCCGGTTGAGCTTTTCCCGGCAGAAGGTCTCGGATTCGAGTGCCTTCAAGACCGACAGCACCTGCGCGGCGAAGGCCTCGTGGAGATCGACGAGCGTCAGGTCGGAGAGCGTGAGGCCGGCGCGATCGAGGGCGATGGGGGTGCTGTAGGCGGGTCCGATGAGAAGCTGATCGAAAGGGTCGACGCCCACGAAGGCGTAGGAGCGAATGTAGCCGAGGGGCTCGCGCCCTTCCGCGCGCGCCTTGTCCTCCCGCATCAGGAGCAGAACCGCCGCCCCGTCGGTGAGAGGAGAGGAGTTGCCCGCGGTCAGCGTCCCGTACCGGCGATCGAAGACCGGGCGCAGAGCGGAAAGAGCCGCGAGGTCGGTGTCGCGCCTGATGCCGTCGTCTTCGTGGAGCGAAGCGCCGTAGCCCGGCTTGACGAAGTAGCGGACCATCTCGCTTGTGAGTCTTCCGTCGTCGGTGGCCGCCGCCGCGAGCCGGTGGCTCCGGAGCGCGAATCGATCCTGCTCCTCGCGCGAGATGCCGTTCTGCTGCGCCATCTTCTCCGCGGAGGCGCCCATGGTGAGGCCCGTCGACTGCTCTGCGATCGCCGGAGTCACGGGAAAGACGTCCTTCACCTTGAGGCCGGAGAAGGCGGCGAGGCGCTTCGTCCAGCTCCGCGCCTTGCTGGCGGCGACCAGGGCGCGGGAGAGCTTCCTCGAAGCGAGGATGGGAACGTTCGAGAGTGATTCCGAGCCGCCGGCGATGACCGTCTTCGCCTCGCCGGTCGCGATGGCCTCGGCGGCGCTCGCGATCGCCTGGTTCGCCGAGGCGCAGGCTCGGGACACGGTATAGCCCTCGGTGGTCCGGGGAAGGCCGGAAGCGAGCGCCGCCTCGCGGGCCAGGTTCGGAGCGTCGACGTTCGGCACCACGGTCCCGAGAACCACCCGATCGACCTCGCGGGGAGCGAGCTCGGCTCGATGGAGGAGCTCCGCCACCGCGGTGCGAGCGAGATCGAGCGAGCTCTCGTCCGCGAGGAGCCCGCCGGCGCGGGCGAAAGGTGTCCGGCATCCGGCGACGATGGCCACGCGCGTTCCTCTCCGGCCCATCGGATTCTCGCTCGGGGCGCCCATAGGTGCCCCGAATCTACATCCTTTTTGGGATAGAATGAATCGTCGTCGCCGATCGCGTTCCCGGTTGCCCCACGGATCGGGCTTATGGTAGCGTTTTTAGCTTGGGCGCTTGATGGCCCGGCAACTTCCAAAATCGAGACCAAAGGAGACAGTTTCATGAACAAGTGGCTGGCTTTCGCCATGGCTTTCGCGATTGGCGGCGGGGTTGCCCTTGCCCAGGAGGAGCAACCGGGCGCCAAGGATTTCCTTGCGGGCCAGGAAGCCGTCAAGGCGAACAATTTCGACGCCGCCATACCGGCGTTCGAGAAGGCCCTCGCCGCGAACCCGGATCTTTTCGCCAGCAACTATTTCCTGGGCTGGGCCTACAAGGCGAAGCAGAACTGGGAGAAGTGCGGAGCGAACTTCGAGACTTTCCTGCGAAAGGTCGGGACCGATCCCAAGGCCGCGGAGCAGGTCGGTCATTCGAATCGAGAAGGAGGCCTCTGCTACGCTCGAGGGGACTCCTTCACGAAAGCGATCCCGCTTCTCCAGAAGTCCGCGTCCGCGAAGCCCAACGAC
>DAISKN010000069.1:0-15743 GCA_036820975.1 Acidobacteriota bacterium
AGTCCCGCGCACGCTCGGCGGTCTACGACGTGCTCAGCAACGGAGTTCCGGTCGAAATCACGGTCGACGCGCAGTAGCGGCGCAGGGTCGCCGGTCCCCGTCGCTCGACGAAGCGGGGGCCGGCACCTTCGGGCGGTCTTCGACATCACCGAAGAGGTCGCGGGTTACGGATGGCCGCGAACGGCCCGAGCGCCGAGGGCGGCCCCTTCGGAGCTAGAGCGCGAGAATCTCCGAAGGCGATTCCAGCAGGAAGTCCGCCGAAGCGCGCGTGAGCTCCTCGCGGGCGAACGGGCCCCAGAGGACTCCGGCGGTGGTGACGCCCGCCTCCCTTCCGGCGGCGATGTCGTGAGGAGAGTCGCCGATGAAGACGGCGTCTCCGGCGCCCATCCCGAGCCTCGCGAGGGCCGCGATTACCGGCTCCGGATGCGGCTTGGCGCGGCTCACCTCGTCGGCGGATACGATCGTGTGGAAGAACTCCATGAGCCCGGTCGCGACCAGACCCCTCTCGGCGCCGGTGCGCAGCTTGCTCGTGACCACCGCGAGCCGGGCGCCGCGGCCGGTGAGCGACTCGAGCACGTCGACGACGTCGGGGTAGGGCTTCACGCTCTCCTCGTGGTGCGCGAAATGGTACTCGCGATAGGTCACGACCATGGCCTCGATGAGCTCCGGATCCTCGCTGACCGCCGAGAGTTGCTGGCGCAGAGGCGTTCCCAACCCCTCGCGCCAGACGGAGTCCGGCGGCGATATCGACAGGTGACGCTCGGCCGTGTGGCGATAGGCGCGGAGAATGAGGTCGATGGAATCGATGAGAGTCCCGTCGAGATCGAAGAGGTAGGCGCCGAATCCGCCGGCGGCCATTATTGCCGCGGCTCCGCGCCGAACTTCGCCGTCAGCCGGGACACGATCTTCTCCCGCGCTTTCTTCACGTCGGCGTCGGTCAGCGTTCGGTCCGGCGCCTGGTAGGAAATCGAGAGCGCGAGCGACTTCTTTCCCTCGGGGATGGGCTCCCCCTGGTACTCGTCGAAAACCGCTGCTTCGCTCGCGAGCGGATGGGCGAGTATCTCTTCCACCAGAGAGGATGCGGCGGTGTCGCGCGACACGATGACCGCGAGGTCCTCGACCACCGCGGGAAACTTCGCGAGGGCGCGGTAGTGCGGCACGGGTTTCACGTGCGAAAGGACGTCCTCGAGGTGGATCTCGAAGAGATAAACGTCCTCCGAGAGCCCGAACGCCTCCGCAGTCCTGGGGTGGACTTGCCCGAGGACACCCACGACCCCGCCGCTTACGCGCAGCTCCGCCGATCGCCCGCCGAGAAGCCCGAACTCTTCCGACGCCGCGTAGGAGACGTCGACGCCGGACCGCTCGAAGATCTGCTGCACATAGGCCTTCGCGTCGAAAAAGTCCGCGCTCTCGGCCGTCGGGTTCCCCCATCGGTCGAGCCGCGGCCCGCTGACGACGCCGACGATGCGCTCCCTTTCGTCGGGGAGGGCGCTCCCCGTGGGAAGGTAAACCCGCGCGGCCTCGAAGATCGCGACCCTCGTCCTTCCGAGGCGGAGGTTTCTCGCGGCGACGTCGAGGACCGAGGCCCGCAGCGACGTCCGGAGCCGTTCCTGCCCCACGTTGAGAGGGTTCACCACCGCGAGCGGAGGAGCGCTCTCGAGAGAAGCCGCGGGCACCACTCTCGAAAGGACCTCGAGGCTCGTCAGCGGATAGGTGATGACCTCCTGCATGCCCGCATCGACCAGATAGTCCTTCAGCCGTTCGCGAAGCTCGCGCAGCGGCTGAACGACCCGCGGAGGCACGCGACCGGCGATCGGCTCGACGGGAATCCGCTCGTATCCGATCATCCGCGCCACTTCCTCGACGACGTCGTCGGGAATCCGGACGTCCCTCCGCCAGTAAGGAACCCGGACGACGAGGTGGTCCGGCTCGGCCTTCACCTCGAAACCGAGCGCCTTCAGAGAATCCACGACCGTCGTTTCCGGCGGGTCGATTCCCAGGACCTGGGGCAGGCGCTTCCGCGGAAGGGTCACCACGACCGGCGGGGACGGCGCAGGATGGACGTCGACGAGCCCGGGAGCCGCGGTTCCTCCCGCGTACTCCACCAGGAGCTTCGTCGCCCGCCGCGACGCGATCGGAGCGAGCTCGGGAGCGACACCCCAGGCGAATCGCCGCGAAGCCTCGCTCTGGAGCTTCAACGCCGCCGCGGTCCTCCGGACGGTCACCGGGTTGAAGTTCGCGACCTCGAGAAGGATGTTCCGTGTCTTCTCCGTGACCTCGGTCGCCAGCCCTCCCATCACTCCCGCGACCGCGATGGGGCCCGAGGGATCGGTGATCAGAAGCTCCCCTCTTTCGAAGCTCCGCTCTTTTCCGTCAAGGGTCACGAGCTTCTCCCCGGGACGCGCCCGCCGGACGATGATGCGATGCTCAGCGATGGTGTCGTAGTCGAAGGCGTGGATCGGCTGGCCGAGCTCCAGCATCACGTAGTTCGTGATGTCGACCACGTTGCTGATGGGCCGCATCCCCGCCGCGAGGAGCCTTTCCTGCATCCACGCGGGCGAGGACCCGATCCGGATTCCTTCGATGAGCGCGAGGGTGAACCGCGGGCACAGATCGGGGTCCGCGATCTCGGCGCTCGCCCGGCCGGCGACGGCGGCGCCGTTCGCGTCGAACCTGGAGTCGGGCTCGCGCACCGAGGCGCCGGTGAGCGCCGCGATATCCCTGGCTACGCCGAGGACCGAGAGGCCGTCGGCGCGGTTGGGCTTCATGTCGATGACCAGAACCGTATCGCCGAGGACCTCGGCCAGCGGACGGCCGACGGGCGCCTCGGCCGCGAGCACCAGGATGCCCTCGTGCTCGTCAGAGAGGCCGAGCTCGCGCTCGGAGCAGACCATTCCCTCCGAGAAGACCCCCCGAATCTTCGCCTTCTTCAGCTTCCGCGGCTCACCGGTCGCGGCGTCGATGAGGCTCGCGCCGAGGCTGGCGTAGGCAATTTTCTGCCCCCGGGCGACGTTCGAGGCGCCGCACACCACCTCGTGGCGGGAGGCGCCGTCGTCCACGGTGACCAGCCGAAGGCGGTCGGCGTCGGGATGCGGCCGCACCTCGGCCACCTCCCCGACCACCACGTTCTCCCAGTCCGAGCCGGTGCGCTCGATGCCGGTGACCTCGAGCCCCGCCATCGTCAGCCGATGGGCGACCTCTTTCAGCGGGAGCGCCGTGTCCACGTAGTCCCGGAGCCACTTCAACGGTACGCGCATCTCAGAACATCTCAGAATTGGCTCAAGAACCGAAGGTCGTTCTCGTAGTAATGGCGGATATCGTCGACCCCGCGGCGCAGCATGTCGATTCGCTCGACTCCGAGCCCCGCGGCGAACCCGGTGTAGACGTCGGGGTCGTAGCCCATGTTCTTCAGGATCTCGGGGTGCACCATGCCCGCGCCCAGGATCTCGATCCATCCTTCCTTCTTGCACACGCGGCATCCCGAGCCTCCGCAGAGAAAGCAGTCGATCGCCATGTCGACCCCGGGCTCGACGAAGCGGAAGAAGTCGCAGCGAAAGCGGATCTTCCGCTCCTGGCCGAAGATGCGCTTCGCGAACTCGAAGAGCGTGCCCTTGAGGTGCGCCAGGGTGAGTCCTTCGTCGACCGCGAGGATCTCGATCTGCTGGATCATCCACTCGTGCGTCGGATCCGTCGCCTCGTTCCGGTAGGTCCTTCCGGGGCAGACGATCCGGATCGGAGGCCGGTTCTTCTCCATGAAACGAATCTGATTGGGCGAGGTGTGGGTCCGGAGAAGCACCTTCTGGTCGCCCTCGTCCCTGCCCTCCACGTAGAACGTATCCATGAGCTCCCGGGCGGGGTGGTCACTCGGAATCCGCAGAGCTTCGAAGTTGTAGTAGTCGAGCTCCACCTCCGGCCCCTCGATGACCGAGTACCCCTGGGCGACGAAGGCCTCGACGATGTCGCGCTGCGTCTGGGAAATCGGGTGCCGCCTTCCGGAGGCGAGGGGACGCGGCGGAAGCGTGACGTCGATCCGGCCCAGGGTCTGGGCTTTTCGCAGTCTCGCCTCTGCGAGCTCCGAGAGCTTCGCGCGAAAGGCCTCCTCGAGCTCGATCTTGAGGGCGTTCGCCGCCTGCCCCGCCGCCCGCCGGTTCTCGGAGTCGAGGTCGCCGAGAGAGCGCAGGACGGAAACGGTCTCGCTCTTGCGGCCGAGGAACTCGATCCTCCAGTCCTCGAGAGTCCGCTCGTCCGCGATCCGATCCAGAGACTCCCTGGCGCTCTTGCGCGTTCGCTCTATTTTTTCCAGTACGCCCATGAAACCCTTGAGTTTATCTCGAAACCGCCGAGTTCCGCACTTGCATTCTCCAATTGCAGCGATTACAAGACGCTGCCATGAGATTTCTGATTTCCGCCCTGTTTCTGAGTCTCGCAAGTCCGGGGTTCGCAGAGGTCAAGGTCTACATCTCCGCCGACATGGAGGGGATCGGCGGCGTCGTCAGCGGGGAGCAGCTCGGGACCGCCGGCTTCGAGTACCAGAGGTTCCGGGAGTTCATGACCGAGGAGGTGCTCGCCGCGATCCGCGGGGCCCGCGCGGGAGGCGCGACCGAGTTCCTGGTCAGCGACTCCCACGGAAACGGCCAGAACCTCCTCATCGAGAAGCTCCCGGACGACGTCCAGGTGGTCCGCTCCTGGCCCCGGCCCCTGGGAATGGTGGAGGGAATCGACGAGACCTTCGCCTGCGCGCTCTTCATCGGCTACCACACGTCCACGTCCAACCCCGCAGGCGTGCGCGCTCACACGTTCTCCAGCGCCACATTGACCGACGTCCGCCTCAACTCGGTCTCGGTCTCGGAGGCGGGATTCAACGCCGCCGTCGCCGGGCACTACGGGGTGCCCATCGCGATGATCTCGGGAGACGACGCGATCATCGAGGAGGCGAAGCGCTACATCGGGGACCTCGAGGGGGCCGTGGTGAAGCACGCCCTGAGCTTCCATTCGGCGCGCACCCTCACCCCTCGCGCTTCCCAGCAGCTCATCGAGGAGACGGCGCGGCGCGCCGTCGAGCGGCGGGCCGCGTTTCGTCCGTTCCGGCTCGAGGGGAACGTGACCCTCGACGTGAGCTTCAAGAATTACCGTCAGGCGGAACTGCTCGCCTACCTCCCCATCGTCGAAAGGACGGACTCCCACGGCATTCGCTTCGTGGGAAACGACATGGTCGCGGTCTCCAGGTTCGTCCAGTTCATGGACGGCTACGAGACCGGGCTCACCCCCTAGAACGCGCATGCCCGCGGGTTACTCGGGAACTCCCCTTCCGCAGAAGCTCGGGATCCGCTCGGGTCATCGGGTCGCACTCGAGCAACCGCCGTCGGGTTTCGAGGCCACTCTCGGCAGCCTTCCCGAAGGCGTCCAGCTTCAGCCCGCGGGCCGCGGTCGCGATTTCGACGTCGTCCTACTCTTCGTCCGGAACCTCGAGACCCTGGAGGCGAAGCTCGCCCCCACGATCGCCAGGATGGCCCCGGCGACCGCGCTCTGGATCTGCTGGCCCAAGAAGACGTCGCCTCTCGCGCGCGACGTCGACGAGAACAAAGTGCGGGAGCGCGGGCTCGCCGCGGGCATCGTCGACATCAAGGTCTGCGCCGTCGACCCCGATTGGTCCGGGCTCAAGTTCGTGTTTCGACTGAAGGATCGTCCCGGACTCGAGAAAAAGAAAGCGAGAAAGAAGAAATGAGATTCTCGTTCGCGCTTCCCGTCGTTCTTCTCGGGCTCTCCGCTCGATCGGCTCTCGCGCAGGAGCCCCCGGAGGTCCCTTCCTGGAAATGGACGGAAGACCAGTGGCGGGGCGCCGTCGAGCGCGTCCGCGCGGGAAAGAGCCTGAAGCCGCGGGAGTGGCCCGATGGGGCGCGGGTCGCGGTGGCGCTCTCCTTCGACTTCGACAACGAGACCCCATCCCTGCGAGACAACCACACTTCACCGTCGTTGATGTCGAACGGCCAGTACGGCGCGAGGGCCGGCCTTCCGCGGGTGCTTTCGCTCCTCGATGACTACGACGTCCCCGCGAGCTTCTTCATTCCCGCGGTGAGCGCGCTCCTGTACCCCGAGGAGGTCAAGAAGATCGTCGAGGCCGGGCACGAGATTGGAGTTCACGGCTGGATTCACGAGCGCAACTCCGGGCTCGAGAAGCGCGACGAGAAAGCGCTCCTGGAGAGGGCCGTCGCGACTCTGACTGAGCTCACCGGGAAGAAGCCCTCCGGGATCCGCACTCCCTCCTGGGATTACAGCCCGCACACCCTGGAGATCATCGAGGAGCTGGGCCTTCTGTACGACAGCAGCCTCATGGCCGACGACAGCCCGTACGAGCTCGTCGCCTCGGGGAGACCCACGGGAATCATCGAGCTTCCGGTGGAGTGGATCCTGGACGATGCCCCCTATTTCAATATGAGCCGCTTCGGGAACCTTCGCCCGCACACGACCCCCGAAGAGGTCTACTCGATTTGGAAGGCCGAGTTCGACAGGGCTTACGAGGAAGGCGGGATGTTCCTCCTCACGAACCATCCCCACATCATCGGGCATCGCTCGCGCATCGAGATGCTCGAGCGGCTGGTGCAGCACATGAGAAGTCGTAACGACGTCTGGTTCGCGACGCACGAACAGATCGCCCGGTATGTGAAAGAGGCGAGCTAGTCGACGTCAACGACGGGAGGAAGGGAAAGGAACGCCTTTGCGTCTTTGCGTTTTTTTCCCGGTCCTCCCCCGGTCGATTTCCCCGATGAGGACCTCCGATTAGCCCAGGTCTTTGAGCCGATCTTCGAGCTCGTCGGCCATTCCGTCGTGGTGGTGGGTTCGGGCGGCCTCGATGCCTTGCCTGAGCGCCCAGCGGGCTTCGTTCGACTTCCCGAGACGCACGTAGGCGTCGGCGAGAATCCGGTACGCGGCCCCCTCGTCCTGCTTGTCCCTGAGGTAGGACTCCATCTGATCCACCGCCTCCTCGTACTCGCCCTTCTTGTACAGCTCGGTCGCGAGCATGTAGCGGCTCATCGGGTCTTTCGGATCCTTCGCCAGAAGGTCCCGAAGCGCCTGGATCCGATCGGTCATCGTGTCAACTCCCCGTAGGTTTCACGAAGGCTAGCACGGTCCGGGCCACTTCGTCGTCGATTTCTCGCGCCGTCTTCCCGGCCGACTTCGGAGCCTTGAATCCGTGGTCGGCTTTCTCGAGGAGATGGAGCGTGGCACCGAGGTCGCGAACCAGAGGCTCGAGCAGATCGAGATCGGCGAACGCGTCCGAAGTGCCGCTCACGAAGAGCATCGGCACCCGGATTTTAGGAAGGTGGTCTTTCCGCTGCTGATCGCGCTTGCCCGGAGGGTGGAGCGGGTAGGCCAGGAAGAAGATCCCGTCGCACGGGTAGCCGTCGGCGACGAGGTACGACGCCATCCGACCCCCCATGGACCTTCCTCCGAGGAACAGTCTCGAAGGCGCGAGCTCGCGCTTCACCCAGTCGGCGACGGACCGCCAGCAGGAGACGAGGTGCGCCTGCCGATCGGGGCTCTTCCTGCCTTTCTCCGAGTAGAGGAAGTTGAAGCGCACCGCGGTCACGCCCGCGGACGCCAGACGCTCCTCGAGCGCCTTCAGGGACGGGGTGTCCATGTTGCCGCCGGCGCCGTGAGCGAGAATCACCGCCGTCGAGCCTCCCGGGCCACCGGCCTTCGCCACCGAGACCGAGACCTCGCCGAGGGCTTTTCCGTCCTCGCCGGTGACCGGAACCTTTCTCGCGGGGCTCAGAGGATTCTCTTGCCGAAGGCCGAGGCCACCATCTCGACGGCGACTTCCGCGGTGGAGTTCTGCACGTCGAGGATCGGATTCACTTCCGCCACCTCCATCGAGATCATGCGTCCCGATTCGGCGACGAGCTCCATCACCGTGTGGGTCTCGCGGTAGGTGAGGCCGCCGCGGACCGGCGTTCCCACTCCGGGCGCGACCGTGGGGTCCATCACGTCCACGTCGAAGCTGACGTGAATTCCTTCCGTGCCCCGGCTCGCGATCTCGATGGCTTCGCGCGAGACGTCATAGATCCCCCGCCGATCGATCTCTTCCATGGTGAAGACGCGGAGACCGATCTCGGTGATCACCTTCTTCTCCGCGGCGTCTATGCTGCGGGCGCCGATGATGGAGCAGCAGGCGGGATCGAGCTTGGATTCTCCCGGCGCGAATCCGCCGATGCGCACGAGCTCGTCCGCCCCCCGGCCGAAAGCGACCGCCTGGGGCATTCCATGGATGTTCCCCGAAGGAGAAGTCGCCGGAGTATTGGCGTCGCCGTGGGCGTCGAGCCAGATCATCCCCAGCTTCTTCTTCTCGCGGCGGAAGTGCCCCGCCAGGCCGGCGATGGTTCCAATGGCGATCGAATGGTCGCCTCCGAGCACCAGCGGGGTCTCCCCCGACGCGATGCTCTTCGAGACCCTGCGGGCGAGGTCCTCCATCACCGCCGCGATCTCGGGGAGGTAGCGGAGCTTCGGATCCTCGACGTCGAGGGCCTCGGGCTCGTCGGAGTTGAGGTTGCCCTCGTCGATGACCTCGTACTCCAGGTCGCGAAGCCTTTGGCGGATTCCCGCCTTGCGCATCGCCGAGGGACCCATGTCCACTCCGCGCCGCCCGGCGCCGAGGTCCATGCGAACACCGATCATTCGAATGGTATCCACGGCGCGAAGTCTACCACGGCCGGCCCGCGAGCCCGGGGGGGTGTGCTATTCTGGCCTGCCTGACGTGATGCTCGTCCGAAATCTTCTTCCCGCGCTCCTTCTTTCCCTGGCGCTCTCCCGCTTCGCGCCGTCCTGCGTCGATCTGGCGGGGCCCGGCGCCGCGAGCCTGACCGACGTGGAGTTCTCGCGGCTCATCCATCAGGTTTCGGAAGACGGCGGCTACTTCTGGAGCAACAACTACATCTCGAACGAGACCTCGTACCTCCACGTTCTCGACGAGCTGTCGGATCTCCAGGTGAAGGGCGGGGTCTACATCGGCGTCGGCCCGAACCAGAACTTCACCTATATCGCCGCCATCCGTCCCGAGCTGGCGTTCATCGTGGACATCCGCCGGCAGAACCTCCTCGAGCACCTCCTGTTCAAGGTTCTGATCGAGAGATCGGAGAGTCGGGAGGATTACCTATCGCGCCTCCTGGGCCGCCCGTTGGAAACGCGCTTGCCGGTTTCGACTCCACTGGCGGAGATCGTCGCCGCCGTCGAGGCCGCGCCTCCCGACGAGAGATACTTCCTGGAACAGCTCTCGCAGGTCGAGGTCGAGCTCCGGGGAGTTTCCGAGCTCGCCCTCACCGAGCCGGACTTCGAGGAGATCCGTCAAATCCACGGAGAGTTCTTCCGACAGGGCTTCGAGATCAAGTACGACAGCTGGCGATCGTTCTTCTTCCCCTCGCTCAAGGAGTTCCTCCTCGAGAAGGATCTCAACGGCCGCCACAGAAACTGGCTCGCTTCGGTCGAGGACTTCGAGTACGTGCGGGAAATGCAGCGGACGAACCGCATCGTTCCCCTGGTGGGCGATTTCTCGGGGGAGCAGGCGTTCCGCCGCCTGGGGCGCGTTCTCGAATCGAGGGGCGCGACCGTCTCCGCGTTCTACCTGTCGAACGTGGAGTTCTACCTCTTCCGCCAGCGCAAGTGGCCGGCGTTCGTCGACAACGTGCGCGAGCTCCCGACCGACGAGCGCAGCGTCTTCATCCGCGCCTACGCCAACCTGCACCGCCCGCACCCGAAGATGGTGGACGACCACATCACCGTGAGCCTGGTGCAGAACATCCACGCGTTCCTGCGGAACGCGCGCGAGGGTCGCTACCACACCCTCTGGGACGTGGTCACCGTGGACGAAGACTTCTGAGATTGGTCTCGATCCAGAACCCGGTGAGCTCGGACACCAGGGCGGCGGCGTCCGCCGGCGCGACCACCTCGAGCTGCAGCAGGGCGCGCTCGATTTCGGCGAAAATCCCCGAGACCGAATAACGCACGCCCAGGTAATCCACCGAATATCCGTACGACGACTCTCCCCGTCGTCCGGGCCGTTCGCTGCAGGCCCTCGCGGCGGTAGCGGCGTCGGGACCAGCCCCCCACCAGGCGGCGCGAAGCGAGATGCGGAAGTCGCCCGGCGGCGAGGCCGCCGTCGCCGACTCGATCCGGGGCAGCCCGGGACAGGGGAAGGGAGCGGAGGCCTCCTGGTCCCACCCTCGAGGAAAAACCACGGATGGGGCCGAAGGGCTGGGAAGCTCCACCGGTTCCCAGGCGAGCTGATCGGGGACCAGAGGCTTCTCCACCGGCGAGCTCAGGAGCGAGGCGACGCCGGCGCTCGAAAGCGACTCCACGAGCACCGAGCGGTTGAAGGCGACCGCCTCGCCGGAGCCGACGTATCTCAGGACGACTTTTTCCGGACCGTTGCCGAGGATCGCGTACTCGATCTTCGCTTCGAGTCCATCGGCATCCTGGCCGGTGGCGCTTCCGAGGACGAGTCGCCCTCCGGAGAGCGTCTGCGATCTCCGCAAGGCGGTGGCGCGAAACGATCCGAAGGCTTCGCCGGAGAGAAGAGCCGCCTCCAATCGGGAGATCTCCCAGGGGGTGACCACGCGATCCGCGGCGAAGGCGACCGAAGTGGGCGACGGCTCGCTGAACGCTCTCAGCCTCGACGGCGAGACATCCTCGATGGATTCCGGAAGTCGCAGAGTCAGCCCCTTGTCCTCGAGGATCTCCTCACCTCCGAGGCGCAAACGATCTACGGGAACGAGCCCGCCGTAGCCGTTCGCCTCGAGAAAGTCCTTGACGGAGTTCACGGGGATGGCGAAGCCGATTCCGTCGCCTTCCTTGAGCTTCAGCCGGACGACGCCGAGAACGAACCCTTCGGCGTCCACCATGGGCCCGCCGCTGTTGCCGGGGTTCACGGTCGCGCTCGTCTGCAGGTAGGCGGCGCTCCCCGTCTCGTCCCCTCGAACCGCGGAGACGGTGCCGCGGCTGACGCTCACCGCGGGCACGACGCCGGATTCTCCCTCCCTTCCGACTTCCACGTGCCGGCCGAAGGGAAAGCCGTAGACCAGCACGTCTTCGCCCGGCCCCGCGGCGTCGGAGTCGCCGAGCGCGAGATAAGGGAGCGACGCGCCGGTGACCGAGAGGATCGCGAGGTCGAGCTGCGGATCAGAGACCTCGACGCTTGCGGGGAGCACCAACGGGGGGCTTCCGGGGTCCTCGGACCGGAGAAGAACCTCCACCCGATCCACCGTAAGCCGCGTCTTCACTTCGCGATCTCCGAGCCGCTCCTCGAAAGAATCGCCGCTGACCACGTGGTGGTTCGTGAGAACGTGGCCGTAGGGCGTGAACACGAAGCCGCTTCCCGTGCCGAGCTCGACGTCTCGCTTCTCCGCGGACTGCACCCAGGAGGAATCCACTTCGACCTCGACCGTTCCCAGCACGCGTATGAAGACCGATGCTTCCTTGGGGTCGGCCACCCGCTGCATCGAGAGTCCCTCCGCGGCGGCGGCCAGCGCCAACAGGGTGAGCGTGTAGCGCATGCGATTACAGTGTACCCCTTTGCCCTCGGGTGTAGCTGAACCCACTACATCAGAGACGGCGTGAACCGGTGAATTTTCGCCGATCGGGACCGGCACGACCCTTGCTCTTCGTCGCCGACGAGCGCCGACCATCGGACGGGAGAGCCATGCTGCATGAAACGCTCGTGGATCTCTCCCCCTCGTGCGGCGAGCGCACCGAAGCGACCGCCGCCGAGTGCGGGAGCTGCGGAGCCTCGCTCGTGCTCTGGGCCGTCGAGTCCGGCTCCGGAACGGGAAAAGGCCGCCGCCGTCCGTCCTCCGATTCGTTCTGGCCGAAGGACTCACGCCCTCCGCAGGAGGCCCTGGACTACGCGCCAGGAGAGCTCTTCGGCGGCCGCTACGTCGTGATCGACCGGCTCGGCCAGGGTGGGATGGGGGTCGTCTACAAGGCCCGCGACCAGGAAACGAGCCGGACCGTCGCTCTGAAGATGATTCGGGGAAGCCTCGAGGGGGACGCCGAGGCACTTTCGCGCTTCCGGCGCGAGTCGGGCCTCGCGCAGCAAGTGACCCACGAGAACGTCTGCCGCATCCACGACCTCGGTCTCGTCGAGGGAGTGCGCTATCTGAGCATGGAGTACCTCGAGGCCGACACCCTCGCCGGGCTGATCCAGAGCCTGGGGAGCCTCTCGGTGAAGCAGACCCTCCAGATAGCGGTTCAGGTATCGTCGGGCCTCGAGGCGATCCACTCGCGAGGCATCGTTCACCGGGATTTGAAACCGTCGAACATCGCGGTCGACCGCGACGGACGCGTGGTGGTCATGGACTTCGGCCTCGCCCGAGGACCCGTGGATTCCGGGGTCACCGAGCCTGGGGTCCTCGTCGGCTCCTACGCCTACCTCGCCCCCGAGTCCATCAGCGGCGCGCCGCTCTCGGCTTCTGCCGACGTGTACGCGCTCGGCCTCGTCCTCTACGAGATGCTCACCGGAAAACGTCCGCCGGGAGACGAGGATCAGAGACCGCTCGCGCTTCGCGGCGACGCCGCGGTCCTCCCGCCTCCGAGCTCGCACGAGCCCGACGTCCCCGGCGAGCTCGACGAAATCACGCTGCGCTGCCTTTCCTGGAGCGCCTCCGATCGTCCCGCCGTGTCCGAGATTCGGGAGACGCTCGAAAAGCTACTGGCGCTCGAGGAAGGGCGCGTCGTGTCCTTGCGCCGCGATTCGAGACCGACGGCGGTTTGGCGCCGAGCGAAGCTCCTCGCGGCGGCGACCGCTCTCGTGGTGGTCGCCGCCGCTCTTGCCGCCGTTTTTCGGCCCGCCCCGCCGGGTCCGACCGCCGTCGCGCTCGTTCCGTTCGACGTCGAAGACAATTCGCCGGAAAACGCGAGCCTGAGCGCCTTCAGCGCCGACGGACTCACCGCGGGGCTTCAGGCGGCTCCGGGAATGCGGGTGAGCGTCGTCGAGCCCGACCTCCGGTCGAAACCGGATGCCGAGATCGTGCGCGCGCTGGGCGTCCAGTGGCTTCTCCGCGGCACCGCCGCGATCGACAACGACACCGTCGTCTTTCACCTCCTGCTGTCACGCGCGGACGGCGGCGTGGTCCTCCGAGAAACGCTCGAAGGGAGTCAACCCATCGAGACCCTCGACCGCGTACGGGCGCGCGTGCTGGAGACGCTGGGAGCGCCGTCGGGGCTGCCGGGACTCGCGACTCTCCGGACTTCGAGCTTCGACGCCTACCAGGCGTACCTCGAGGCGCGAACCCATCACGATGGCTGGTTCGCCCTGGGAGACGTCGAGAAGGCGCGCTCGCTCTACAGACGAGCGCTCGAGGCCGACCCCTTCTTCGTTGCGGCCCTCACCGGACAGGCTCTCGCTTCGACGAGCCGATATATCGCGACCCGCGATCCGGGGGACCTCGCCGTGGCGCGCTACGCCTCCGAGCGAGCTCTCGCGCAAGCCGAGTCTCTCCCGGAAACGCACGTCGCGCGAGCCACGCTGTTCGCGGCGGAAGAGAAATGGGACGAAGCCCGCACCGCCTTCGCGCGCGCCTTCGAGCTCGCGCCCGGTGACTACGCCTCCCGTCGGAACGCGGCCGACCTTTACGAGACCCTGGGACGCGACCACGAGGCGGAGGAGATCTACGCGCAGCTCGTCGCCGAACAGCCGCTCTACGGGAACAACCACTACTGGTACGGAGGGTTTCTCTACCGCCGCGGCAACCTCAAGGCCGCGGCCGTCTCGCTCGAGCGGGCGCGCGCCCTCGCCCCCGGAGCCGAGCCGCCGGTGACGCTTCTCGGCTTCTGCTACCTCTCGGGAGGCGATCTCGAGGGCGCCCGGAAGATGTTCGAGAAAGCGCTCGAGCTCTCTCCCGAGCCGCGCACCCTGCAACGCCTCGGTCTGGTGCATTACTACGCGCACGAGTTCGACCGCTCGCTCGAGCTCTGGTCGCAGGTTCTTTCCGCGGAGCCCGAAAAGGCGGCGGCCCACGTCGACGTCGCGGACGCGCTCCGGCAGCTCGGGCTAACCTCGGAAGCGCGGAGCCACTACGGAGACGCCCTCGAGCTCTACGATCGCGCAATCGACATGGATACCGAAACGCGAGCTCAGAGAGCGCAGGTCCTCGCCGCCGCCGGCCGCTGCCGGGAGGCGCGGAGCGAGATGGAAGGCATTCTGAACGGCCAGCCCGGAGACCCGGTTTTCCTCTACTACGGCGCGCTCACCGCTGCGCGGTGCCGGCTCGACGATTGGGCGGCGCGGCTGGTCCTCGATTCGGTCGGCGTCGGAAACGTCGTGGGTATCTGGTTCGATCCGGATCTCGAGACCGTGCGGCAAGACCCCCGCGTGCGCCGCCCCCTCGAGCTCATCGGAAGCCCCGAGTAGACTCAGTAATTCCTTCGCGGCACGTCCCACGTGGGGTCGTTCACGATCACTTCTCCGGTAACGGGGTCCTTCTTCCGAATCACGTACTTTCCGCGGCTCGGTGAGACGGTGGGAGACGCATTGATCCTTCCGGGAACGGTTCCGGTGAAGCTCGAGCGCGGCTTTCCCTCGCGGTCCTTGCCGAAGGGCGTGCTGTCGGGAGGGAACTCGACGGTGACGATGGTGCCGGGCTTGCCTACCAGCTCGAAGACCACGCTCCCGTATTTCTCCACGTTGAAATGGTACGGCCAGACGAACGGGGCGGCGAAGCCCTCCCGCGAGAGCTCCTCCGCGTGACCCGAAAGGCCCTCGGTGTCGATGGTGAGAACGACGCTTCCCGGCGTCCCCACTTTCACGGCGATGAAGACCAGGGCGAGCGCTCCCAGCGCCGCGCCCAGGACTTCGAGCGGGCCGCCCCCGCCGAAGCCGGCGAAGAGGCCGCGTCCGAGGAGAGCGCCGATGAACGCCACGAGCGTGCCCAGAAAGACGTGCTGCCGGCGCGGCAGCTGCCAGAACAGGAGATGCACGGCAAGGATGTAGATCACGAACGCGACGACGAGATCGAGAGCGACCACCGCGAGATAATTTCTCTCCACGATTCCCTCCTCCGCGAAGTTGGCGGCGATTGTACCGTCCCTTATGATGCGCGGGAAATGTCCGGATCATCGCCTCAGGCCGTTCTCGTGACTGGAGCTTCGACCGGCATCGGCCGCGCGACCGCGCTCTACCTCGCCGCCCGCGGGTTCCGGGTCTTCGCTTCGGTGCGCAAAACGAACGACGGCAGTGCGCTCCCCGGAACGACGCCGGTCGTTCTCGACGTCACCGACCACGTTTCCATTCGCTCGGCTGCGGATGCCATCAGCCACGCGCTCGGCGACGCGGCGCTCAATGGCCTCGTCAACAACGCGGGGATTGCGGTATCCGGTCCCCTGGAGTTCCTCGAGATTTCCGACCTGAGGCGCCAGTTCGAGGTGAACGTCTTCGGGCAGGTAGCGGTCACGCAGGCGCTTCTGCCTCTCCTGCGAAGGTCGAAGCAGGGACGAATCGTCAACATGAGCTCCATCAGCGGTCGCATCACCGCGCCCCTCCTCGGACCCTACAGCATGTCGAAGTTCGCGCTAGAGGCGTTCAGCGACGCTCTCCGGCGCGAGCTCGAGCCTTTCGGGCTCTGGGTGTCCGTAGTCGAGCCCGGAGCCATCAGGACTCCGATCTGGGACAAAGGGGTCGACTCCTCGAAGGAGCGAATCGCGCGCATGCCCGCGCGAGCGCTCGAGCTCTATGGAAGCCGCATCGAGGCCCTGAGCAA
>DAISKN010000070.1:0-15643 GCA_036820975.1 Acidobacteriota bacterium
CTCTCCAACGGCGTGACCTACTACTACTTCGTGCGGTGGCTGGACGCCGCCGGAGTGGAATCACCGGACTCCAACATCGCGAGCGCGACGCCGAGTCGGCCGAGACGGTGATAAGCTCTTAGTATGTCGGGGGCGATTATGCAGCCGCGAAAAATGTTCCTGGGGGTTCTGGTCCTCGCGATGGGCGTTCTCACGAGCGCGCCCGCGTCGGCGATCGTGATTACCTCGTTCGGACCGTTCGGTGAAGCGGGGAGCTCCCTGGGTCGGGACCTCTCCATCGGATCCGGGGGCGATGTGTTCGAGCTCGACAGCTTCATCAGCTTCGGTGGTCTCGGCCTCCGGCTCTCGACCGACCCGCTTCCGGCCGGCCTCGACTTCGTTTTCGGCTACGGACTCTCGGACGGTGACACCGATCTGACTCTCGCCTACACATTCACCAACAACACCGGGGGGATTCTCGACGACGTCCGGTTCATTTCCTACCTGGACGCCGAGATCGACGAGCCTTTCAACACGTTCTTCAACGAGTACGGCGAAGCGGTGGGTTTTCCGGGCGCCGGCCCCGGGGACGCTGACGCGGATTCCTGGGAAATCGACGAACCGGGCTTCAGTCCAGTTCCCGGAGACATCTACGACCACGCGTTCGACGGCGAGCTCGACGGCAGCGCCGTTCTCCCTGGAGGCGGGTTGGACGACGTCGCCATGGGACTCGGCTTCTTCCTGGGTCCCATCGATCCAGGCGGCTCGGTGAGCATCCGTGTCCTGCTATCGGAGGACTTGGACCGCATGGGAAGTCTGGCCCTCCTGCACAAGGACGCCGATTCGACGGACCAGGTCATCACCATGTCCGGCCGGGTTGCGGCTACGGCCGTGCCGGAGCCGGGGACGCTCGGTCTGCTGGGTTTGGCGGCGGCGCTTCTCGTCGCCGGCAGGAAGAGGCTCCGGGCGAGCTAGCGCTTCTTCTCCCGATCGAGGAGCCGCTTCTTCACGATCTCGTCGACGAGGAAGACGTCGGTGAGAACCGTCCTCAGGTGGATTGACGCGTTCAGGTTGTCCACCAGCTGTGAGCTGATCGAGGGCTGAGCCAGAGTCAGCCGCAGTCCCGCGCTCGCCTTCCGGACATCCTGCTCGAGGACGTCGATGAACGCGTCGAAGCTCTCTTTCGGGTCGAGCTTCTCGGTCTCGACGACTCCGCGAAACGAATCCGCGAGCCCGGTCATGGCCTCGTCGCACTTCGACAGGAGCCGCCGGAGCTCGCCTCCGCTCTTCGCGCTCTCGTCGCCTTCGAGCCCCTGAGCGGCGTAGGCGAGCATGAACTCGTAGCTCTCTTCGATGGTATCGATTCGTTTCTTCAGGTCTTCGAGTGACATATCCAAATGGGGCGGCAAAAAAAACCTCTCCACCGGGAGGTGGAGAGGGGGTCGAGCGATTACGGATTCTTCGCTTCCTTGGCGGTCACCACCCAGCGGTCCGGGTCGTGGTGGGCCAGGTAGTCCTTCTTGGTGATCCAGCCGGCGATCATCGACATCGTCATCCACCGCTTCTCGGGCAGGATCGCGAAGTAGACGTGAGCGATGATCATTCCCACGAGCCCGACGGCGGAAAGGCCGTGAAGCACGTAGACCCAGCCCCAGGTCGAATCCGCCAGGAGATACGCGTTGCGGCTTACGATCGGGTTCTCGACGCGAACCATCATCAGGAGACCCGTCAGGATGACGCCGAACGCCGCGAGCGACACCATGTGGTGGAACAGGCGCTGTTCGACGGGGTACTTACCGGGCTTCGGAGGCGCGGGCCCGCTCCCGAGCGCGTTCAGAAACCCTTGCCGGAACTCCTTCCAGTCGGCGGAGCCGACCCAGATGTTCTTGAGTCCCAGCCAGAAGGAAGCATGGAAGATGTGGAAGACGACCGTCCCGATGAGGGCGATTCCGGCGATCCAGTGAATGGTGATCCAGTCGAACTGAATTCCAAGGACCGGAAAGAAGCCCGTCACCAGGAGCACGAAGACGGCGAGGGACATGGACCAGTGGAAGAAGCGGGATCCGACGGAATGGCGCACGATGCGCTCCGGAATCGCCGCCGCCTTCGCGGCGGGAACCTCCGCGGCCGGAGCCTCCTTGTGCTTCGAGCGCCACACGAGATGCCCGATGACGAAGAGGATCCCTCCGACCAGCGCGAGCCAGAAGAGATCCCAGGAGATCCGTACGAGGATCTCCTGACCCCACGGATTCTGAGCCCATTGAAAGAAGCTCATTCGGGTTACGCCTCCCCTCGGATCGCGCGACGCACGAGATTCCGCATGAGCGGAATCTTGTAGGCGTTGTGCTGCAACGGCCGGGCCCCGAGGATTGCGAGCTCACCCGCCGCCTCGGCGACGTCCGGAGTCGCGGTCTGGCCCTTGAGCTGGCGCTCGACGTCCCGGAGGCGAAGGGGCCTCGGGCCGACGGCGTTCACCACGATGCGGACGTCCTCGATGGTGTTGCCCGAGAGCTTCATCGCCGAAGCGACGTTCACCAGCGCGAAGTCCCACGCCTGGCGGTCGCGGACCTTCTCGAAGTGGAAACGTGCGCCCGCCCAGGTTCCGGGGATCCGGATGGCGGTAAGGAGGTCGGAGGGGCCGAGGATGGTCATCCTCTGGATGTCGGTCGCGGGAGTGATGAAGAACTCCTCCGCGTCCACCACCTTTTCGCCGCCGGGACCGTGGATGACGAGCTTCGCGTCGAGGGCGACGAGCGCGGGCGCGGTGTCCGAGGGGTTCACCGCGACGCAGCGTTTCGCTTCGAAGATCGCGTGCTCGCGGTTCACCGACGTCGGGGTATCCGCGTAGCAGATGTTGCCGCCCGCGCGATAGCAGGGCCAGCCGCCCCGGTAGTACCAGCACCGGGTGTCCTGGGAAAGGTTTCCTCCCAGCGTGCTCTGGTTTCGGATCTGGGGCGTCGCCACCTGGGAAGCCGACTGGCTCAGTACCGAGTACTTGGAGCGGATCGCTTCGCTTCCGGCCACCTCGGTGAGGGTGGTGAGAGCGCCGATCTCGAGGCCGTCGCCGCTCTCGCGCACTCCCTTGAGCTCGGCGACACCTCCGAGGTCGATGACGACCTCGGGCCGCTTGATGCGATCCTTGAACCAGTCGAGGCTGTCGAGGCCTCCGGCGAAAGCCCAGGAGACCTTGCCGTACCGGCGCCGGAGCGCAACCGCGTCTTCGAGGCTCGCCGGCTGGAAGAGCTCGAAAGCTCCTATCGTGTCGTGAATCACCGCCATCGTCATTTCTCCTTATGCGACTTCTACGCCTACACGTGGGTCGCGAGGACCTTGTAAGGCTGCGGCAAATGCTCGAGCTGGTTCAGAATCAGATCGGTCATCATCGGAGAGCGCTTGAGGTCGAGCTCGCCGATGGCGTCCTGGATGGCGCAGATCACCGCGGCGCAGCCCGCGCCGAAGGGGGCTTCGCCGACGCCCTTTGACCCGATGGGGTTCTGCGGATCGGGAATCCCGACGCTGCCATGGTGCATCACCAGGGGCACGTCCAGGATGGAGGGAGGCTTCGCGGTATAGAGACGGTGCGTCGCGGAGACGCCCCACTTCGGGTCGTAGATCCACTTCTGGCTCATCGCCAGCCCGAATCCCTGGATGGCGCCGCCGGCCACCTGGGCCGCGAGTCCCCTCGGGTTCGCGACGACGCCGACCTCGGAGATGCCGGTGTAGTCCACGATCTGGATGTGCCCGGTCTCCCGGTCGACCTCGACCTTGGCGAAACCCACGACGAACGACCACAGGTCGCCCTCGCCGCCGTAGTTGTCCTTGGCGACGCCCATGGCGCCCTGGCCCTGGAGAATCGCGGCGCCCTCCTTCGTCACGGCATTGATGTCCTCGGGCACTTCATGCCCGTCGAACTTCCCGGCGAGAGCGATGGCCCTCTCGGCCGCCTTCGCCAGCGTCATGCCGCTTCCGGGGCTTCCTTTGCGGAAGACCCGGCCGCCGCCAACGTCATAGCCGTCCGGCGATCCGCCCATGTCGGTGGCAGCGATCTCCTGGAGCTTTCGCTTCAGGTCCGTCGCCGCCGCGAGATTCGCGCGGGTGTGGGCATGGATCGTCTGGCTTCCCGCCTGGACGCAGGAGTAAGGGACGCCCTTCGAGGTGTCGCCCCAGACGACCACGGTGTCCTCCCACGGGATTCCGAGGAGGTCCGAGGCCACGCGGGCGGTATCGGCGAAGGAGCCCGTTCCCAGGTTCCCGATTCCCTGATGAACGTAGAGCTTTCCATCGGGCTTCACCACTATGAGGCCGTCGAAGCCGCGGCTGCCGGCGACGTAGGCCGAGAGCGCGACGCCGACTCCGGTGATCTTGCTCCCGTTCGTCTGACCGCTCGCCTTCTTGAACTCCTCCCAGTTGACGAGCTCGGCGCCCTTGTCGAACGCCTCGCGCACGAAGGCGGAGGTGAGGTTGTGCTGGTTCGAGCCGTACTTGGTGGTCGTATCGGGAGCGTTGAGCTTCCGGATGGCGATGCGATCCAGGTTCAGCTCCTTCGCCGCTTTGTCGATCATGGGCTCGAGCATCGCCGTGATCTGCACGCCGCCCGGAGCCCGCTGCGCGGCGCGGGGCGGGGTGTTGGTGAGAACGGTGATCCCGCGGAACCGCATGTTCTCCGGGGTGTAGTAGAGATGAGCGATGTTTGCCGCCGTCTCGTAGTCGCCCTGGCGCCCGTAGGGGCCGTTGTCCTGGACGATGTAGAGGTCGATGGCGGTCACCCGGCCGTCCTTGCGGAAGCCCATTTTCACTCGACCCTGGAAGCCGGGACGGGCGCGTCCGAACGCGTTCTCCTCGGCGCGGCTCACGCGGTGCATGACCGGGAGGTTGGCCTTCTTCGAGAGAAGGGCCGGGATCGCCATGTTGATGGTTCCGGGAATCTTGCTCCCGAACCCGCCACCGCAGTACTCCGCGATGACGACGACCTGTGAGGGGTCGATCCCTACCATGCGCGCGACGTTGGGGACGGTCCGCTGCGTCGACTGGGTCGAGGGGTGGATGTAGAGCTTTCCGCCCTGCCAGTACGCCATACAGCTCCGGGGCTCGAGCGGATGGTGCGTCTGCGACTGGTGGAAGAGCGTCTCGTCGAGGACGTAATCCGCGTCCGCGAGTCCCTTCTCCACGTCGCCGAGGGTCCACTCGGTGTCCGGAGTTCCCATCGGAAGGTGATCGCCCGCCTCACGGAAGACTTCGATGGGCCACTTGACCTCCTGCAGCGTCGTCCGGTCCTTGTAGTTGTTTCCTTCCCGGCGCGCGTTCGGCGCTCCGGGACGGAGGCTCTCCAGAGGATCGATCACGAACGGCAGAGGCTCGAGATCCAGCTTGATCTTTTCGATGGCGAGAGCCGCGGTAGGCTCGTCGACCGCGGCCACCGCGACGATGGGCTCGCCCTGGTAGAGCGGCTCGTTGGTGAGCGATCTCTCGTCGAGCGGATTCTCCGTCGCCGGAAGATCGTCCGCGGTGAGGATGGCTTTCACCCCATCCATGGCGAGAGCGGCGCTGAGGTCCATGCTCCTCACCCGCGCATGGGGCATAGGGCTCAGCAGGAGCTTCGCGAAGAGCATGCCCTCGGCCCGGAAATCCTCGGCGTAGCGCGCCTTTCCCGTCATTTTCGCTACGAGATCGGGCGTCGAGTAATCTTGTCCGAACAGCTTCTTCTCGATTGCCACGTCACACCCTCCGCGAGTACTCGGCCGCGCTCATGGCGCAGTCGAGAATCTTGTTGTAATCGCAGCACCGGCAGAGGTTGCCCGAGAGCGCGTGGGCCGCCTCTGCGCGGGTCGGATTCGGATTGTCCTTCACCATCGCCACCATACTCATGATGAAGCCCGGGGCGCAGAAGGCGCATTGGAATCCCGCGCCGTCGACGATGGCCTGCTGCACCGGGTGAAGCGTGCCGTCGGGAGCGGCGAGACCCTCGATGGTCGTGACCTGCTTGCCTCGGGCGGTGTGGGTCAGCACCGAGCAGGAATAATGCGGGACGCCGTCGATGAGCACGGTGCAGCTTCCGCACTCGGCGCGGTCGCACCCCATCTTGGTGCCCGTGAGTCCGAGCTTGTAGCGGAGCGTCGTCGCGAGCGTCTCCTGCTTCAGGACGTCCACGGGCCGATCCTGACCGTTGACGCGAAGCGTGATGAGCCGCTCGACCGCCCCTGCCGCGCTCGGTTGAGCCATGAGGCCCGAACCGCTGCGGAAGAGGTAGCCGGCGGAGTAGGTCGCGGCTCCTCCGGCGATCACCCCTTTGATGAAGTTGCGCCGGGAAATGCTTGGATCCTTATCGAGCATCTCTGAGTCTGACATCGGAAATCTCCACCCCTTTATGGAAGTGTTCGGTACCGGACGGCCCCCAGAAGGAGACGACGACCGCCTGTCACCCCTCAATACAGGATGCAAGTATCACGAAACAGTGTGCTTTCGCAAATCCAGATTGCCTCTTTCGGGACTCTCGAATAGACTCCAGCGCAAACGTGTACTCACTCTGCGCGCTCCTGGGCGACAGCGCCTATTTGAAAAGCGGCCTCGCCGAGGTCCCCGGCGCCCGGGTCATCGACCTCCAGGGAGGACTCGCCATGGTTCCGCTTTCCGAGACCCTCCTGCGGGAAATTCAGCAGGAGTGGCGCGGCTCCCAGGGCTCGACCCGGGTCGAGGGGGTTTTCGAGTTTCTGACCCCTCCGGTGGAAAGCTGCGTGCGCGCCCTGTCGAAGGGCTCGGCCATAGCGTACATGGAGACGGAATACTTCGGGGGCGAAGGGTACGAGCGCTCCGCGGTCTTCCGAGACGCGCACGTGATCCTCGGGCCCCTCGACGGCGCCGGCGCGATCAACGGGGCCCTCCGTGCCCTGGGTGTCGCGGCCCAACCGGGACAGCAAGAGTTCGACGCCGTCGGGCTCGGCCGCCACCGGAGCCTCGAGGAGTGGCTTTCCGAGGCGTAGTGCGCTCCAAGTCGCCTCTGCGCTGAGAATGCGCGCTCCAGTCCTGGAAATCGGGGTCGCCCTGGTCGCGGCGTTCGCGGTGCGGGCGGCGCTCTCCAGGCCGTTCGAGATGTCGCCGGGAGAAGGCGCTTTCCGACGTCTCGTTGCCGGAGCGACTCCCTCGGGACGAGTGCCCGAACGGGCAGTGGCGTCCCTTCCCGGCGTGCGCCGCTCGGCTCGGGCCGAAGCGCGTCTCGAAGTCGAAGGTGGAGCTTTCCAACTGGGAATCGACGGCGGCCGCGCCGTCGAGGTGCGCCCCAGCCGCGATGGCGTCCTGGTGGCAGAGCTCCCGCCCACGGGAAGCCGCGGGGCCAGGCTTCACATGACGCCTCTCGGCCGCGAGCCGCCCCTCGTTCTTCGACGGATCTCGATTCGGGAGAGCGCTCCAGCGCTCTGGCCCTCCGCGCTCGCCCTCCTCGCGACCCTCGCGGCTTCGATCGGCATCGGCCGGTTTCGAGAACGACGCCTGGGAATCGCCTGCGGTCTCGCGATGGCGGCGTTCGCGGTTCTCGCCGCGGCTCCCCATCCCGCGGCGGCGGCTCTCCTCGCCGCGAGCGTCGCCATCGGCTTCCGTTCGCGCTCCTATTGGACGGCGTCGTCGCTCCTCGCGGCGCTGGTCTTCGGCGCGTGGGTTCGCTTCTACTTCCTTCCCTCCGCAGGCTCCTGGGACACGGAGTACTGGAAGGCCTGCATGACCCGCGCGGTCGATGCCGGAGTCACGCGGGTCTACGGAGACTCCGACGCGACCCCCGAAGGCCACTTCGTTTCCCACCTTCTCGGCCGTGAGGACCTCTTCCAGATCGAATACAAGGGACGCCGCTTCGTCGTCGACTACCCGCCGCTCGCCATCGCGCTTTTGAGTTGGTCCGGGAAGGCGGTCGCGCTTCTCGCTCCCGACCTCGATCGCGGCGAGGCCGAGAACGTCTCGGTGAAGCTCCCCGCGGTCCTCGGCGACGGTCTCTCGCTTCTCCTCCTTGTTTACTTGTTTCGCGCCCGGCCACTTCGAGGTCTCACCCTCGGAGCCCTCTATTGGGCGCTTCCTGTCTCATGGCTTCCGAGCGCCGTCCAGGGATTTCTCGACGGCGCCTACGCTCCGTTCGCGGTCCTGGGCCTGGTCGCCGCCGCCCAGGGACGCGCGGCACTCGCCGGAGCGCTGGTGGCGGTCGCGGCGTTGATCAAGCCGCAGGCCCTCATCCTCGCACCCGCTGCGTTCGTGGCGCTCGAATCGGGCAGGGTGCGAGCGGTCGCCTCGGGGCTTGCGGTCGTGTCCGCGGCCCTCGTACCCTTCGTCCTCGCGGGAACGCTCGAGGAAGCGGTGACCCACGTGTTCCGGATTCTCTTCCAGCAGCGGCTCTCCGCCGGGTTCGCGAACCTCTGGTGGCTCGTGGGGCACGCCGCGAGCGGAGCGGGCCTCGCGGAGAAAGTCGAGTACGCGCGCATCGATTCTCTCCCGATTCCGGCCGGTCTGGTGGGTACGGCTCTGTTCTTCGTCGCGGCTGCGTACGTTCTCTACGTTCTCTCGGGGGCCTCCAGAGCCGCTTGCCTGGCCGGCGCCGCCCTGGTCTTCGCCTATGGAGCGCTCGCGATGGGCGTTCACGAGAACCATCCGCACGCGATGTTCCTCGCGTTCGCGGCCACCGGGCTCTTCTCCCGGCGGCTCCGCGCACTGGTCGCGCTCCTGGCCTCGAGCTACGTGCTCAACATGCTCTCGCTCTCGGGTCTCGGAAGGTTCTACGGTCTCCGCTACATGGCCCTCGAGCCCCTCGCCGCTTCGATCGGCTCGCTGCGGATGAGCCTCGGCTTCGACCTCACGCTCCTCCTCGCAGTCCTCAACACCGGGCTCTTCGTGTGGCTCCTCGCCTCGCTTCGAAGCGAGGTTGCCTCCGGGGCGGCTTTTCTCTATTCTTCGGCGCGGAAGTGCGAGTAACGTCCTTCTTCCTCCTTCTTTTCTTTGCCGCGGGCCCGGCGCCGTCGATGGCCCAGGATCCAATCCTCCGCTGGGGCGGCGACGCCGAGGGCGGGGCTCCTTTCATGGAGGCGAACCCCGAGGACCCGACGAAGCTCGTCGGCTTCGACGTCGAGGTCGCGGAGCTCATAGCGCAGGAGCTCGGGCGCACGCCGCAGTTCGTCCAGGTCGCTTTCGCCCAGCTCGACCAGTCCGCGATCCGCGGCGACTTCGACATCGGGCTCTGCGGTATCGAGGACACCCCGGCGCGCCGCTCGATGGTCGCCGCGAGCGTTCCGTACTACGAGTTTCGCGAAGTGCTGACCGTGCGCGAGGCCGACAGGGACCGTTTCCGGAGCCTCGCGGACCTTCGCGGACGGAGGATCGCCACCCTCGGAGGCACCATCGCCTACGAGATCCTGCTGAAAGCGGAAGAAGAGAACGGCATAACCGCCGTCTCCTACGACGACGACGTGCACCCCTACAGCGATCTCCTCCTCGGACGGGTCGACGCGGTGCTCCTCGACAACGTGCTCGCCGAGCGCTCCATGCGCCGCAATACCGGACTCTTCACCCAACCGGGGGCGGTCGAGGTGGGCCATTACGTCGTCGTCACCGCTCCCGGAAATCTCGAGCTTCGCGACCGTGTCGACGAGATCCTGCGATCGGCGATGGCCGACGGCCGGCTCGAGGCCATCTTCCGGAAATGGAACGTCTGGAACGACGACCAGCCGGCGCTCTACCAGCGTGTCCTCGCCGCGGCGGACGACGTCGTGGCCGAGCGACCCGCGGCGGCCCGGCCGAGCCGGACCGAGCTCACCCTCCAGTACCTTCCGTCCCTGTTCGAGGCCGCGCTCATCACGCTGGCGCTGTCGTGTCTTGCGATGGCGCTCGCCGTGACTCTCGGAATCAGCATCGCGACCGGCCGCGTCTACGGCGGCCCGCTTACCCGGGCGGTGCTCACGGGGTACGTGGAGCTCATGCGGGGAACTCCCGTGCTGCTCCAGCTCTTCGTCATCTACTACGGGCTCGCGGCCGTGGTCCGGCTTCCCGCGTTCGTCGCGGCTCTCCTCGGGTTGGGACTGAACTATGCCGCCTATGAGAGCGAGATCTACCGAAGCGCCCTCGAAGCAGTGCCCAAGGGGCAGCTCGAGGCCTCGAGGATTCTCGGCTTCAGCCGGATGCAGATCCTTCGCCTCATCCGCGGTCCCCAGGCGTTCCGCCTCGCGCTCGCGCCGATGACGAACGACTTCGTCGCGCTCCTCAAGGACTCGTCGCTGGTGTCGGTCCTCACCGTGGTCGAGCTCACCAAGAGGACCCAGATTTTCGCCGCCAACATCGGAAGCTGGGTGATTCCCGGCATCCTCTGCGCAGCCCTCTACCTCGCGATGTCTCTTCCCCTGGGGCACCTCGCGCGGCGGCTGGAAATGCGATGGAAGGCGTCCACGTCGTCATGACCACGGAAGGACCGGTCCTCGAGATCCGCGGCCTCCGTCTCAACCGCGGGCAGCGCCAGGTAATCTGCGGCGTCGACCTCGAGGTGCGCCGCGGCGAGATGGTGGCGCTCATGGGCCTCTCGGGCTCGGGGAAGACCACCGTCCTCCGCGCGATCGCCGGCCTCGACGACTACGGCGAGGGGTCCATCCGCGTCGAGAAGGTGGGCATGGTCTTCCAGTTCCACTATCTCTTCGAGCATCTGTCGGCGCTCGCGAACGTATGGCTTGCCCCGGTGCACGTTCTGGGCGTCGAGCGCGCGGACGCCGAGGCCCGGGCTCAATCCCTTCTCGATGAGATCGGGGTACGCCATCGGGCGCATGCTCTTCCGCGCGAGCTCTCGGGCGGTGAGGCGCAGCGCGTCGCCATCGCCCGGGCGCTGGCGGTGGATCCGCCGCTCCTGCTCCTCGACGAGCCGACGGCGTCGCTCGATCCCGCGCGCCAGAACGAGCTCGGAAAGGCCCTCCGGGAGCTGTCGAGCCGGGGCCGAACGCTGCTCTTCACCTCCCACGACGACGACTTCGTGCGCGACTTCGCGACGCGGGTGGTGGTGCTCGCGGAGGGAAGAGTGGTCGAAGAGGGGGAGCCCCGCCAGGTGCTGACGCGGCCGAAGCACGAAGCGACTCGGCAGCTCCTGCAGGTCGAGCCGGAGAAGCGCCGGGCGAAGCGCTAGCTTCTCCCTCCAGCGGCAAACGCCGGGCCGGGGTTCACGTCCAGGACCACTCGCTCGGGCGGAACCAGGGCGTCCTCGTGCTGACAGCGCCACTTTTCTCCGGGCTCGAGTCCCTCGATGGTGTGTCCGGATTCGATCACGTCCCCGTTCTCGAAAACGTAGATCCCGAGGTTGTACAGCATCATGACGAGCCGATTCGGGTCGAGGCCGTGGAAGTGGCACTGGATGTCCGGAAGTCCGAATACCGAGAGACCGGCGGTGTCGACCAGAGACTCCCCGGGAACGGCTCCGTTCGAGATGTTGTAGAACCTCACGTTCAAGGGACCCGCGAGGAGGGGGTGCTGGTCCGGATCGCGCCGGGCCTCGAGAAAGGTCGAAGTCGCCGTGACCTGCTGGCTCTGGCGCCAGTGGATGGCCCGGCACGGCACCGTCGTGACGATCGCCTCGAGCGCATCCAGGAACAGGCTGAGTCTCTCCTTGTAGGGGAGACCCTGGGCCATCATGTCCGTCACCAGAACGGCGTACGGCGCCGATGCGACGACTTCCTTCGCGCCAGGCAGATTCCAGGACTGCTGCATCGCGTCGTCGATGCTCGATCGGTCGCCTTTGCGCGGGCCGGGGAATATCACGAGCTGCGCCGGCAAGGCTCCGTCCTTGTACTGGACAAGGTGGGACGTATGCGCGAAGGCGAGCATCTCGCTGGGCTCTCCCATCCGATCGATTCCCGGACAAGCCTTCTTCAAGGCGGCGGTGAGCGCGTCCACCGGAATCTCGGGTGCGGATTCGAAGAGGAGCTCGACGGCGTAGATGCTCTCGACGTCTTCTCTCATCGGTTTTCAGGTCGAGACCGAGCTCTCATCGCTCGCAAGTCTTCTATCGTTTCTTCCGCTTCGCTTCCGCCTTCTCGAGATTCTTCTTTACTCTGAACTTCACAATCCTGCCAATCAAGTCGAGGGGAGGCGGGTGATCCAAAGGAAACCTCGCCGTGCTCTTGTCGCCTTCATACACAGAGAGCTCTTTTTCGAACTCCTCGACTCCCCGCGGCACGGGATAGAAGCCGATGTGCTTCTTGAAGACGGCAAAATGAACCAGGTTTCCCTCGAGGGTGAAGGTCGGCATCTGATATTTGATGGTCTCTTCCGCGTCCGGTGCCGCCTTGCGGATCGTCTTCCGGATCTTTTCCAGAACCTTCCGGACATCCGTCGGGAAGCCCGCGATGTACTCATCGATGTCTCTGGAGGCTGGTCGATTGGCTCTCATTTCGTCCCCGTCCGAAAAGCGAACGCTGTCATGCCTTCGCTGCCGCGGCGACCCGGGTTCCGACGGCAGGGTCGGTCATTGTGTACACATCGGTGCAGCCGCGCAGCGCGACTCGATGATGACGGAGCGCAAAGCGGGCCGCTCCTACCGCATCACCATCATTCGCGCGCTCGCTTCTTCCACTGCCAGAGCCCGGCCGTCACAGCGGCGGGCAGGCGGTGCCCCAATTGCCGCGCCAGCAGGCACAACTGTCCGCGATGATGGGCTTCGTGCGCCACGAAGTAGCTTAGAAAGTGCGCGAGATCCGTGGGGAAGTTCTGCCACGCGGCAGGGGGAACGGCGCCACCCCGAGCCGTGCCGAGTCGGATCAAGGCAATGATGCCTTCACTGCTGCGCGACAGGGCCCGCGACAACTCCGCTGGCCGAACTCGGCGGCCATCGACGGTCCTGGGCACCACAATCCCATGACGCGCACCCAGCATCTTGATCCACATGCACCTGGCATTGTGGATGTGGGCCGCGATCGTCCGAACGGTGCGGCGCGGAACGCCGGGAACGGCTTTCGGCCACAGCTCGGGAGGCAGGTTCTCGACGAGATAAGTCGTTACGCGGTGGTTCGTGTGCCACGCGGCGATCAATTCCTGGCCGGCCTCGCGATCTCTCCGCACTATCGTTCGCATCGGTCTCTTCATCACTCACCTCGAGCATAGGAACGAACACTCTGCTCGGGAAGCCGAGTCTCTTGTTCCTGGTGATTCAAGCTTCGTCGGCCGCCAGGCGCTGTGTGCTCCAAGCCGTCCTCAAGCGCCTTTGCCCTCCTAAATCTTCATCACCGGTTGTCTCTATGTCAGATTCGACATAGACTAGAATAGAATGAGCCCCAAGGACAAGCCTCTCGTTTGGCTTCATGGGGCGATCAAAACACCACCTTTTACAAAGGGAGCGAGAATTGAAGCGGGTTTACCTGCTTCGTGAGGTGCAACGCGGAACCTCTCTGACGCTGCCACATTCGAGACCTATGCCCGGAATAGGTTCACGGTGTCACGAACTGCGGATCGTTGACGAGGGCAAGACTTGGCGAATCATCTCCGCGCGGACCGGGATGCCGTCGTCATCGTTGAGGTTTTTGCCAAGAAAACTACGAAGACGCCGAAAGCAGTTTTGGATGCCTGCCAACGACGACTGCGGGAGTATGACGATGCGTAAAGCAAAAAAGGATCGACTTGAGAAAAAGGGATGGAAGGTCGGTAACGTCCAGGAGTTTCTTCAGCTCTCGGATGATGAAGCAGCATATGTGGAGCTGCGACTTCGTCTGGCCAGTACTCTGAGGAAGGGGCGTCAGAGACGACGCCTAAGCCAGAGCGAGCTTGCGAGACGAATCAAATCCAGTCAGTCACGCGTGGCAAAAATGGAAGGCGGTGACCCCTCCGTCTCGCTCGATCTCCTCATTCGCTCGCTGCTGGCACTTGGACTGTCCAATCGCGACTTGGCTCGGGCGATCACTGCCGCCCCTCTCAAGAAGGCAAGCTAGCGCGCGATGAGCGGCGTGGCCGGCCTTCCGCCTGAACGATGAATTGAACGAAGCCCGCGTCACGGCTTACCCACTTCCATGCCCTCGAAGAGCGGCACCTCCGCTGGAATCCGTTGACACGCGGGCCTGATAGTTAGTCAGACCACCGACTGCATCGATCCTGCAGTTCTCCGAGCGTCAACTTCCAGGAGTCGAACGCTTCTGACTCTTCCCAAAGGTCACGTAACTCTGACCGGTCACGGGCCCGCTCCAGCACTTGGATAGCCTGGGACAACAATTCGGGGACGGATTCGATCTCGCCCCAACCCACGCTGCTGCTTCCTCGGGCAGCCACTCCGACGGCTTTCCGAACAGGGCTGCGACGATCTCCGCCGCCGCAAGTGCGTTGCTCGCAACATCCGCTTGAAGATATGCGTCTCGGTCGACAGGCACCGCGTCCAATGCAGCGTGAATGATCGTCAGATCACCCGCAGTAACAAGAGTACCGACCCAGTCCTCGAAGCCGACTCTCCAGTTCCAAAAGGCTCAAGTCTTGCCGAAGGCGATGTGGCGTTTGCTCGAAGCGTGGTTAGATCGCGCCCCACAGGCTTGCGCGACCACGCCGCCCACCAGAGCTACCCGTCCGCAAAAGCAACGTTGGCTTCCAACAGAACTTTGATCGGGACAAAGTACTCGGACGGGAAAAGATAGTCTTCGCCGGAATTGTCCACCACCCGAAGCATGCCCCTTGATTCAGCCTGTGAGTCAGGAAACTACGACTCGCGCCGGGCAAGTCCACACGTTAAGCAACATCGTGAGAACGCCGCCCGCCAGGACCCAAACGGGGTCGAATCGTGCCCAAACGGCAGCCCACATCGCGGGCAATCACAGGCACCCGCTCTCCAATGTGAAACTCCCAGACCTGCGAGCCAAATTATTGCCATTGCCGACGAGAGCGGCTCTCGAACGCTAAACCCGGCCAAAAGCAGAACAGGAACAAAACTCCACCGCCAGAAACGCGCGATTCGCTCGCGTCGTTCGATCTCCGCTAACCCGGATTCGATCTCGCTCGACGATGCGGGGGACCAAGTCGCGCGAGAAGATAAGCGTTCTTCATCATCTGACATCTTGAAACGGTCGGTGGATAGGACCTCCCTCGCCCTCTCCACAGCGTCGCGCGGAACCAGTAGGGCGCTCAATCCACTTTCCTCGAGCTTCTGCGGCCGGCCGACCCGGCGCAACTCGGCCGCCACTCCCTGCGCACGAAGAGCCCACGCAGCGATCTCGGCGTCCGGTCGAGCCGCGTATCGCCGAAGTTCCAGGAGTAGCGGCGACGCGTGTTGGCTCACAGCTGGCTAACTTCTTGATCTGATTGATCTCCGCCACGATTTCGCCGTGCGAGACGGGTGTTGATAAAAAGTATCGGAGCAACCCCGGTGGGCCCATGCCATTGATAGTGGCCGAGTTCGGTGTCTGGGGGTTGATCCGATATCGAATATCGTTGTTAGCGGTGCACGGTAGGATGTTAATAGAAGCCGAAACCGACGCCGGCCGCGTCGCTCGGTTGGGCATGCCCTCATCATAGGGAAGGGTCGACCAGCTTTTCAAATCGTCTCATCGCTGGAGTGCCGGGCGTTGGACCCGGCTCGTGGTCACGCGGGGAGCTAGGCGGGAGACTCGGTGTCCTCGTCGACCAGCGGTTCTCCGTCGTTCTCGGGGGTGCTCGTGACGTCAGCCAGGAGCTCGCGCGCCTCGTCGGCGCGGTC
>DAISKN010000071.1:0-15586 GCA_036820975.1 Acidobacteriota bacterium
TCCCGTAGTTGATGTATCGCCCGTCGAGGGTGATGGAGGGAAGCCGCCGGGACCGGCTTCCGTCGAGCGCGGCCTCCGCGATCGCGAGCTCGTCGCGGGCGAGGCGCGCGCTCGGGCTCGATTGAACCGCGTTCCGCAGGATCTCCTCTCGCGGAGGAAGCGAGGGCCCGCCGAGGGAGAGGGGGACGAGATTCGCCGCCCGGGTTCCGGATGCATCGTCCCCGACGAGGCGGGCGAGGTTCCTCTGCGCCAGGTCGAGGGAAGAGGCGAGGCGAACCCTCTCGGCCCGCGCAGCGGCGATTGCGGCTTCGACCCGCAGGACGTCGACCGTCGCCGCGCGGCCCACGTCGAAGACCTGCTTCACCCGGGAGAGCTCGGCTTCGAGAGCCAGGAGCGAGCGGTCCTGGGCTTCGAGCGCGCGCGCGCGGGAGAGGATCGACAGGTACTGCTGGATGGTCTGCGAAAGCAGCCGCTGCCGCACGTCGAGGAGCGTGGAGCCGGCGCTCGCCCGGCGAGCCTTGCTTTCATCGATGCGCGCCGACCGGCCGCCGCCGTCGAAGAGCGGGTAACGAATGTCCGCGAACGCCTGGAAGAGGTTCCGATCGAACGGAGGAATGAGCTCCGGGGTGAAAGCGTGGATCGGGTGAGCAAGCATCGGCTCCTGATAGTGATTCCCGTTCAGGCCGACGCTCACCGTCGGGAATCGAGCCGCCTCCGTCTCGTCGAGCGCGGCCTCCGCCACCTCGACCTGCGCCAAAGACGCCTGCAAGCTGGGGTAATACGAGAGGGCCCGGGCGACGGCTTCGCCGAGAGTGAGGCGCTCCTCCGCCTCTAGAGCCACTGCCGACAGTACAGCCGCAATCACCACGGCCGAACGGTTGACGATATCCTTCATTCCGCGCCTCTCAACGCCTCCTGCGGGGCGCCGCCTCCAGCCCGCGAACCATCAATTCCTGCATATGCGCGACGTAGGCCTCGTACGTGGGCGGCGCCTGACCCAGGCGTACTTTCGGGACCATCTGTTTACGAAAGGGCTCGGTCGCGAAAAAGAACAGCAGGGCGCCCATGAGAGAGAGATGAGTGAGCAGGGGATTCACTGGGCGGAAGCTCCCCTCCTCCACTCCCTGCTCGACGATGCCCCGGACCACGCCCATGACACCGAGCACCCGGGGCAGGACACCTTCCGGCAGGTGCTTTCCGCCGGAGAGCACCTCCCGCACCATGATGGCGGGAAACGAGGGGTGCTCCCGGGCCGCTCGCGCGAACTCCGCAACGAACGCGCGGAGCTGATCGGCGGCGGGGCTGCCGCTTCTCCGCACGCCGTCGAGGCGGCTCTTGAGCTCGGCGAAGGTGGCCAGGAGGATGGCCTCGTAGAGTCCCTGCTTGCTGCGGAAGTGGTAGTTGATCATCGCTTTGGTGGCGCCCGCCCGCTCCGCGATCCGCTCCGTCGTCGCGCCGTCGAACCCGAGCTCCGCGAACGTTTCCGCCCCGGCCCGCATCAGGTCCTCGCGCGTCCCCGCGGGAAGCGAAGCCCCCCGCCGCGGGCCGGGGCGAAGCGGCGCCCGCGTCTTCCGTCCGGCCACCGTCTCCGCCCTCCGCCCCAAGCTCTGGAATTCCTCCGCCTGAACCGTTCGTTTAGTTCAACCGAACATATGGTTAATTAGATGGAATGTCAAGATCTCCGTCGCGGCTTCGCCCGCTGCAACTCACCAGGGCATCCGGCGGCCGGTATACCTTCGCCCCTTCTCCGCCGCCTCGCGGTTCGCGGCGCCGATGCGGACGCCTTCGTCGATCATCGCCTCGACGTCCTCCTCGGTGACCGAGTTCAGGAAGAAGATCCCCGCGGCTTTCGTAGCCGCGAGCACCCGCGAACGTGCTCGCTGCATCACCTCGGGATAGGGACCGGGAGGCCTCTCGAGGAAACCGTAGGAGAACCCCATGTCCCCGGGTCCCCACTCGGCGAAGGCGATTCCCGGGACTCGGGTCGTCGCCTCCGCACTCTCGAGCGCGTGGCGATCCTCGATCTTGATCCCGAGGAGAAGCTCCCCCTCGGGGTTCAACGGCCAGGGGTCCGCGACCCGCAAGTACTCCTTCTCCGGGATTCCCCAGATGGAGGCGGCGAAACTCTGGCTTCCGCTCCCCCGAAGTCCTTCCTCGAGCCCCTCCCCCACCTTCTGACCGTGGAACGGATAGCGGCTCGCCGCGACGAAGACCCGCACCGCCGCTTCCGATCGGGCGCGGCAGAGGAGCACTCCGTGGACTCCGGAAGCGAGCACCTGCTGGATGACCCACAGGTTGGCGCGCATCGAAGCCTCGTCCAGCCCGAGCACCGGAAGCGAGACGACGACCGCCGGCGTCCGGTGCCCGCTCGCCGTCGGCCCGCCGTCGACGAGGCCTCGCATGAACTCCCGGAGCCGGGTCACGTCGAACGCCCCGTGCTCGAGCTCGTAGTTGATGTAGTCGGCCCAGGTGCCGGCGAGGGCATGTCCTTCTTCGTAGCCGCCGCGGCTCGTCGTGTAGTACACGGGCTGGCCCTGCTCGAGAAGCTCGATGGCCTTGTTGACGCGCTTCGCCTCGGCCGACGCGATCGCGAGGAGGATCAGAAGCGCGTTCATGGAGACGGAAGCTCGATTCGGTGGATCTTTCACCCTCCGCCACCGCGCTTCAAGTGGGTGTTCAGCCGCTTGACGGCCAGCGTCGATGGAGTCATATTACTTCGATGGCACTCTCCAAGAAGAAGGCAACGACCATCGCGCTCGATCCGGAGGCCGACCGGCTGCTCACGCTCGCCGCGCGTGAGCGCGGCGTCTCGCGTTCGGAGTTCATTCGGCAGCAGCTCGATCTCGTTCTCGAGCAGTACCGCCGCCATCCCAAACCGAGAAGCGCTGGAATCGTCCGTTCCTTGCGCGAGCGCGGCGACGAGAGCGAGCTGTTCGGTGGACGCCGCTAGCACGGCGGCGTTGATCTGCGATACCGGGGCGCTCATCGACTATCTCGTCGAGAGCGCGCCCGACCACGAGCGTTTTCGCAAGGCCATCGACCGGGCGCGTACTCGCTACGTTCCGGGTTTGGTATTGGCGGAGGTCGATTACTTCCTTCGCGACGAGCGGCCCGCGATGAACGCGCTCATGGACGATCTCGCACGCGGCGCGTTCACTTACGCCCCGCCGGCACTCGACGAGCTCTCTCGGGCGATGGAGATCGATCGGCGATACGCCGACCTGGGCCTCGGTCTCGTCGATTCATCCGTGGTCGCGCTCGCCGATACCCTTTCCATCCGACGCATTGCGACGCGAGACGTACGCCATTTCGCGGCAGTCCGGCTCAGCGACGGCCGCGCGCTCGAGCTGGTCGTTTACCCGAGCGATCCGGATGAATCCTAGCTGTTGAGCCGAGATGGCCAAGCGTTCCCTCGTAGCGCCGAGCGGGAGCCGGCAGCGCGCGGCCTCCATCTCGGTCCCCGGTTGAGCTCCACCGATTGCATCTCGAGGACCAGGAGCGCGCTCACGGAGACGGAAGCTCGATTCGGTGGACCTTCCACCCCCCCTCCTCGCGCCTCAAATGGGCGTTCAACCGCTCGGGCTCGAAGGGAGTGCCGACCACGACGTAGCGTTCCTCGCCTCGGATGGCAACCACCACCGCGTCGAAGGTGACGCTCGCCTCCGTCCCCTCGACGTCGATCTCGAGGGTATCCACGGTCACGTTCAAACGGTCTACCCGTCCGAAGCTCTCACGGGTCGTCGCCTCGAAGGCCCCGCGGCTCGCATGCATGAAGTCCGCGTAGTCCGAGGAGAAATGCGACAGCAGCGCTTCGACGTCCACGGCCTCCGCGGCGGCGGCGGCGCTTTCCAGCGTGCGCCGCACCCGCGCCTCCGGCGAGAGGTAGCGATCCCACGCGACGTACCCGAGAAGAAGCGCGGCGGCGAACCCGACGATGGCCGCGGCCCTGGCCCGGCTCACGTCATCGAGCCCCTTCGGGCGCGCTCCGGGCGAGGCCGCGCCAGAGAGTGAAGGCGGGGAAGCCCGCGAGCGAGATCGCGAGACCCAGAACCGGAGCCCAATCCCCGCGGGCGACGTTGCTCCAGGCGATCCCCAGGAGGAACAGGCTCACCACGACAACGAAAACCAGCGGAACCCATGGGTACCCCGGAGTCCGATAGGGGCGGGGAGCGTCCGGCATCTTTCGCCTGAGGACGAAGATTGCGGCGATGGCGAAAACCAGCGCCGTCCACTCCACGAGAACGAAGTAGGTCGAGAGCCGGCCGAAGCTTCCGAGCCAGAGGATCAGGGCGACGGTGATCGCGCCCTGCACGAGGAGAGCCACGTACGGAGTGGCGAACGTCGGGTGACAACGCCCCAGGATCGCGAAGCCGAGGCCGTCGCGGGCCATCGCGTACGGTACGCGGGAGTTGGTGAGCACGATCGCGCAGAGAGTCCCGAAGACGCTCGCCAGGATCACCGCGTTCATCGCCGCCCCTCCGGCGGGGCCGAAGAGATCGAAGGCCACACGGCGCGCGACCACCGTCTCCTTGGCCATTTCAGAAATGGGCAGCGTGAGGTGGTACATGAGATTCGTCGCGAGGTAGAACACGATGACGATGAACATGCCGCTCAGAATGATGCGGCTGATCTGCCTGTCGGGGTCCTTCACCTCGCCCGCCACCAGACCGAGGTAGGCCCAGCCGTTGTAGGTGAAGATGATGAAAGCGGCCGCCTGCGCGAGCCCTCCCGCCGCGACCTCACCGCCGGTCGAAAGACGCGACCAGTCCGCTCCTCCGGCCGCGAGAGCGAGGAAGAAGAGCGCGGCGAGGGCCGCCATTTTGACGGCGGTGAAGAAGCTCTGCACCGTGGTCGCGAGCGCGACTCCGAGAACGTTGATTACCGTCAAGACGACGATGATGGCGACGGCGATGGCCTTCACGAGAAAGAGAGACGTCGTGGCGGGCTCACCTCCGGAGAGCTCGACGAGCTGCTCGGCGAAGACCATCGCGACCGCCCCGAGCGACGCCGGGATGGCGCCCACCAGGTACATCCAGCCGAAGGTGAACGCCGCTCCGTCTCCATAGGCTTTCTGCAGGATGACGTAGGTCCCGCCGGTCCTGGGGATGAGCGAGGAAAGCTCGGCGAGCGTGAGCGCGCCGCAGAGGCTCACAAGACCGAAAATCACCCAGAGGGCGAGAACGATTCCCGGGTTCGGGAGCACGCGCACGATCTCCGCCGGCGTGCGAAAGATGCCGCTTCCGACGATGCTCCCGATGACGATGGCGGCGCCCGCCCAGAAGCCGATGGCGCGCTTCAGGTCGGTCGCGTGAGGACCGCCGGGTGGGTTGGGCACGGCCCGGCGATCCTATACCAAAGACGAAGGGGGATGGGGAGACAAGAGGAGATAGGAGGATGCGATCGATGACTTCATATCCCTATCCCCCTATCTCCATATCCCTATCCCCCTATCTCCATATCCCCCTTCCTGCACCAGGAGCTACCGGGATCATTTCCTCGTTCGCGGCGACGTCCCGAGGACGTCCCCTTCGGTCGTGACTCCCAGGCCGTTGAGGACGCGGTTGGCGTAGTTGAAGTAGCTCACCACCTGGTTGGCCTCGAGAATCTCGCCGTCGCTCGCGCCCGCGGCTCTCAGGGCCTCGATCTCGCCCTTGTCGAGTCGACTCGGAGCCAGCGTCAAGGTCTTCGCGTAGCGGAGAAGCGCGAGCTCCTTCCCGGAGAAGGCCTCTTCGAGCCGGTCGCCCGTGAGCGCATCGTGAATCGTCTCGAAGCGGGCGTCGTCCGCGAGCGCGCGCCTCAAGCCTTCGGAGTGGTGCGCGGCGCTGTACTCACAGCCGTTGAGGAGGCTGGTGTATACCCCGAGGGACTCCAGAAACCACGGCGGCATCTCGTTTCCCGGGTGATGGAGGACGGCGCGATAGAGCGCGTAGTGGCCTTCGAGGGTGTGCGGCCGCAGGGAGTGCACCTTCACCACGTTGTCGAGGTTGCCGCTCGCTCCCTTCACCACGTCGTAGATTCGACGGAGCTCGCCCTCCGACTCTTCGTACGGGACGACCCGGATCCAGGCGACCTCGGCCGCGGAAACGATGGAGAGCGCGAGCGCGATGGGAATCAGCATGAGAGCCTCCTCTGTCGAAGCGGGGAGAATGATAGCATCCGCCTCTCAGGAGGGACCCCGATGAAGACCTGGATGGCCTGGCCGCTTCCCATGCTTCTGATGCTCGCTCAAGACCGCGACCGCGTGGGCGAGGCGCAGGAGCTCGCCCCCGGCGTCTACTTCCACCAGGGAAACCTGGACAAGGGGCACTGCAACCAGGGCTGGGTGGTCTTCGAGAACTTCGTCCTGGTCATCGACGGGAACTTTCCCGAAGGCGCCGAGGAGGTCGTCGCCAAGATACGCAGCATGACCGACAAACCCATCCGCTTCGCTTTCGACACCCACCACCACGGCGATCACATGTACGGGAACAAGGTATGGGTCGAAGCCGGCGCCGTTCCCGTGGCTCACGAGGGGGTCGTCGAGGAGGCGAAGAAGTACGAGACCGGGCTTTTCGGTGGGGCGCCCGGGCGCTGGGAGGAAGCGGCGAAGGAACGGAAGGACGTGCGCGAGAGCGAGCTGGTGCTGCCGGTCATCCGCTATCCCGATCGCATGGTCTTCGACGACGGGACGATGCGGGTGGAGCTTCTCCACTTCGGCGTGGCGCATACCCACGGAGACGGCTGGGCCTGGCTTCCGCGGGAGAGGATTCTGTTCAGCGGCGACGCCTGCGTGAACGGGCCCTACAACTTTGTGGGCGACGGCGACGTCCAGGATTGGATCGGGACTCTGGCGAAAGCGAGAAAGCTTGAACCCCGAACCGTCGGGCCCGGCCATGGGCCGCTCTCCGACGGAAGCGTCCTCGCCGACCAGCAGGCCTACTTCGAGGAGCTCTCGCGGGTCGTCGCCGCGGCGAAGAGCCAGGTCAGGACCGCGGCGGGGATGGAGGCGCTGATCCCGGCGCTGCGCGAGGAGATCGTGAAGAAGCCCTCGATTGCCCGCTACGTCGGGGACGGGTTTGCCGCCCAGGTCGAGAAAGTCTGGGTCGAGATGGGTGGAGAAGCGTTCTCATCCTCGCCACTCGCCCTGCATCGGGAGCAGCACGAGCGCCACCACGGCGCCCGGCACGAAGGTCATTAGCGCCAGGCTTCTTCCGACCGCGCCTCTACCTCGAAGGGGTTTCGCCAGTAGCCGTAACGGACGTGAAACCAGGTGTAGAGGAGGGCGAACCGCACCAACCCATGCTTCTTCCACTGTCGCACGTGGACCTCTTCGTGCCGCAGGATCGACTCTTCGAGGTGCTCGAGGCGGGTGAAGACGTGGTCCCAGAGGGTCACGGCCACGTACTTCCGAGGGAGCGCCCAGCGCGCGACCCGGGAGCGATAGTGGACCTTCACCGCGGAAGCTCGATACCGGCGACGGGCACCTTGCCCGGCGCGGTGATCTCTCCCTTGAGCAGCCGAACGAAAGCGTCGGCATAGACGATCTGATTCCCGTAGAAGCCGCCCTCGCCGTACCCCACGACGAAGGCCGATACGCTGGGAAGATCTTCGGCCAGATAAGGGTTTCCGAACGAGAGCACGATGGTCCGGACCCCCGCGGCGGCGAAGCCCCGGATGAGCTCGAGATCTCTCGCGGGAATGACGCCGCGATCACGATACACGGTCTTCTGATGAAAGAGCGAGACGACGACGGTACCCGCATTGCGCCCCGCCTCGCGGGCGGCAGCGTACCGCGCGGGGTCCACCCCGGGACCGAGGAGGAACGTCTCCTGAAGAGAAAGCCCCTCGCGCATCTTCTGGGCCGCCGCCAAAGGAGCCGGGTCGCCCTCGTTCTTCTGGCTCGAGACGTAGACGATCTTTCCCAGGGCTTCGCGCTTCGTTGGGAAGACGCCGTGGTCGACGAGGACTGTGAGCGATCGCTCCGCGACCTCCCGGACCAGATCCCGGTGGGCTTTCGCGCCCACCACCGACCCGATGCGCTCGGGATCGACGAAGCGATCTCGATGAAGCCCGAGCCGCGCCTTCCAGTAGAGAATCCTCTCGACGGAGGCGTCGATGCGCGCGATCGGAATTTCGCCGCTTTCGACCGCCCGGACCAGGGCCTCGATTGTGGCGACCGCATTCGCCGGCTTGAGCAGCGCGTCGTGCCCCGCCTGCACCGCCATCACCCCCGCCCTCTCGGCGCCGAAGCGCTTCACGACTTTGGGATACCAGAGGTCGTCGGTGGTGAGAACGCCCTTGAACCCGAGGCGCTCCCGGAGCCAGAAAGAAGCGAGCTTGGGCTCGACGCTCGCGGGCAGGTCCGATCCCTCGGTCAAAGCGGGAATGGTGATGTGCTCGCTCATGACGAAAGCGACGCCGGCATCGATCGCCGACCGGAAAGCCCGGAGATCCTCCGCCTCGACCCGCGCAAGCGGCTTGGAGTTCCGGAGGAACTCGTCTTCCAGGATCTCGACGTCCCCTCGGCCGGGGTAATGCTTCGCGGTCGCGAGCATACCGTTCTCCTGGTAGCCGCGGATGTAGGCCCCGGCCATCCGCGCCAGGAGATCCAGATCCGATCCAAAAGAGCGCACGCCGAGGACGGGGTTGTCCGGAACCGTCTGGACGTCGACCACCGGGGAGTAGGTGAGATGGATTCCGATCGCCCGCCCCTCGAGGGCGCCTACCCTCCCGACCTCGTAGGCGAGGCGCTCGTCGCCGATGGCGGAGAGAGCCATGTTCGCGGGAAATTCCGACGCGCCCTGGAACTGCTGGCCGGGACCTCCCTCGAAGTCCGCGGACATCAGAATCGGGACCCGGGCGCGCTTCTGGAGACGGTTCAGAAGATGCGCCGTCTCGTACGGCGCTCCTCCATAGACCACGAATCCGCCGATGCCGTACTCCTCGGCGAGGCGGCTCCAGTAGCGGAAGTCGTCGGCATCCTCGGCGATGTAGCCTCCGCGGATCTGCTCGCAGACCATCTGCGCGGCTTTCTCCCGGAGGGACAACGATGCCCGCGTCTCCGCCGCCCATCGCCGGGCTTCCTCGTCGCTCTGGGCCCAGGCGGCGCCCGCGGACGAGAGACAGAGAACGTACGGAAGGAACCGCCGCATCACGATCGCGCGCAGATCTCGAGGATCCGCGCGAGCTTCCCCTCTCGAAACACGAACTCCTGGACGGCGTGCATGTCGTAGCCCCGGCCGTCCTCGGCGTAGCGCCCCTGCTCACGCACGATACAAACCACGGCTTCCCCTTGCGCCACGATCGACAGAACGACGGGCTTCTGCTCTTCGAGCATCTCGAAGTTGCGCCGGACGGCGTCCACGAAAGCGGGCGCCCCCTCGGCGCTGCGAATGAAGGGCACGTCGGGAGGCGCCAGGATACGAAGGCTCACGCCGTCGTCGACGACCCGGGCAATGGCGTCGTAGTCACCGCGGGCGACGGCCTCTACCATCGCTTTCACCGCCGCGACGTTACGCGTCTCCAAACTCTTGTTCCGAGCCTCGGGGTCACCCTTGGCGAAGACTCCCTCGTACGTCTGGGCGCATTCCTCCATTCCCTTCCGCACCATGGTCCACCTCCCCGCGTCTATCATAGTCTCGTTTGAAACGGCCGGGTGGTCAGGTCAGGAACAGGAAGCAGGCGGCGAGAATCAGCGTGGGGACGACGGCGCCCACGAACAGCCGGCCGGGAACGACACCCGCGGGAAAGAACCGTACGAGAATGGCTTGTCCCGCGGGGTTGGGAGCGTTGGCGATCACCGTGAGCCCGCCCGCGACCATGGTTCCCGAGACCACGGCGAACCGGAGCTCCTCCGTGAGACCGGGAACCAGAGAGGCCAGGTAGGTGATGGCGGCGTTGTCGTTGAATGCGGTCAGCACCATGGCGCCACCGAACAAAGGCAGGGCCGTGAGCCGGCTCAGAAGAGGCTCGATCCACCACTGCTGGCCCGAGCCATGGACCACGAGACCGCTGAGGAAGAAACCCACGAGGATCGGGGGACCGAGCCGGAGCTCTGTCTGGTACGGGGCCGTCGCTCGCATGAAGGCGATGAGGAAGAGGAGACCGCCGATGAACAGGACGGGAGTATGGGAGGTGAGGATGGTCCAGCCGAGAAGCGCCACGTGCACGAGCGTCACCGGGATCGGAACCACAGGGCCTTCTTCGAGCCCGCCCTCGGTTCGGACCGCGGCCTTTGCCGCCAGCCCGTGGAGCTCCGATCGGAACACCATCGCGTAGACCAGGTTGGAGGCGAGGATTCCCAGCACCGCCTTCCACCCGAAGTTCCGCAGCATGTACTCCGTTCCCCACCCGAACTTCTCGGCGACGATCAAGACCGGGGGAGCCGCGAAGTGGGTCAACGTGCCCCCGACCGATATGTCGACGAAGAGAAGACCGAGGGTTCCATAGGCCAGCCGGCTCGACACGCCGAGCGAGAACACGTGGCGCGCGAGCAGGAGGGCGCAGATCGTCATCGCCGCCGGCTCCGTTATGAGGGAACCGAGGAGCGGTCCGAGGGTGAGGGTCGAGATCCACCACGCGAAGGGCGTGCTCCCGAAGACACCGGCGACCGTCCCCATCACCTTCTCCGCCAGGGACATCACCGGGCGGGTGGAGGCGATGGCCATGATCACCACCACGAAGGCCGGTTCGGTGAAATTGACGTTCTCCATGAAGGACTCGGCCGTGTGCCACCCCCGAGTGAGGGTGATGACGGTGAGGAGGGGTACGGCCCAGATGCCGAAGACCGCCTCCACCTCGCCGAACAGATGGGCCGCCTCCGCCTTGAAGCTGTGTGCGGTGTCGCGGGAGTCGAGATCGTGCGCGAGTCGGGTGATTCGCGGCGCCAGGAAAGTGTGGAGTATCGCGAGCGCGAAGATCAGAGTCGCGACCGGGTTCAGGGGCTCCTTCCGCGCGCGCGAGACGAGCACCTGAAGGAGGGTAAGTCCGTCCTCCCCCGTATAGCTCCCGAGGGGCGGGGGGAAGGCCGAGCCCGGGACTTCGGATGACGCCGCGCTCGCGCACAGAATCCCCACGACGAGAAAAAGGGCGAGGCGCATCATTCGCTCGGGACCGCGCTCGCGGGGGAAAGCTCCGAAGGAGCGATTCGTTCGCGAATGACGTCGGGAAACGCGGTCCCACCGGTAAGGGCGATGCGCACCGCCTCCTCCACGCTCAAGTCGGAGAACCGGAGATCGGCTTGCGGGCAGCAGAGAACGTTCCCCAGGTAGAGGTGATTCGTCGGAACGTAGACCGACGCCCATGGGGCCGTGTCGCCGTTCGCGCCCTGGATCTGGAACTCACGCGTCAGGAATCCCACTGCGAATACTTTGGCGCCGGCGTAGGGCACCAGAACCACGCGCTTGAACCCCGACTCGTTCTCCGGCGAGAACGCGGTCAGGAGCTGCTTCACCGGAACGTAGATGTCCTTGAAAAGCGGAATCCGCGCCATGATGCTTTCGCCCCGCTCCAGGATGCGGGAGCCAACGACGGTGGTGGCGACGAGCCCCACGATGCTCACCAGGACGAGCGCCGAGGCGAACCCCAGCCCGGGAATGCTCCTGCCGAGAACCCAGTCGAGAAGCGGGCTCATCATCTCTTCGATGAGTCCAGCGACCCACACCAGGGTGAGGCCGCTCACCAGGAGCGGAAGCACTACGATGAGACCGGCGACGACGCTCTTCTTGAATCGGTTGGTGGAAGCCATGTCGATGTCTACCTGAATCCCGAATTCCAACACAAGGGGGATAAGGGGACGACAGATGGGGAGTCGAGGACCGATTGGTTGCGTCCCCTCCTTATCCCCCTTCTCACGGTCTTTGCTCCTGCGGAGGTGCCTTGGTACGACCTTGCTCTTCGCCGCGGCGGACGTCCCCTCCCATCCTGCGTCCGATCCCTCCGAAGGCGTTAGAGTATACGCGACATGCGCGTTCGCGACATCGATTGGGTTAGCTGGCGGGCCAAAGATCCAGCGACGCTGGTGTTCGTGGTCAAGGACAGGTCGATCCTCCTCATCCGCAAGAAGCGCGGCCTCGGCGCGGGGAAGATCAACGCCCCCGGTGGACGCCTCGAGCCGGGAGAGACGCCCCTCGAGGCCGCGATTCGCGAGACGCGCGAGGAAGTCTGCATCACTCCCCTGGACTTGAGCTACGCCGGGGTGAATCTCTTCCAGTTCGTGGACGGCTACTCGATCCACGTCCACGTCTTCAAGGCAAGCGACTTCGAAGGCGACCCGAAAGAAACCGACGAAGCGACGCCTCTCTGGGCTTCCGTCGACGAAATCCCCTACGAGGAGATGTGGGAGGACGATCGGCTGTGGATTCCGCTGGTTCTCGAGGGTGTCCCCTTCTCCGGGAGGTACGTCTTCGACGGAGACCGGATGCTCGATCACGTCCTCGATCGCGAATCCGCGCCGTTCGGCTAGCTGCGGATCCCACCCCGGCCGCGGCGCGCTATGATGCAATCGCGCCCCGGTAGTCGATTCCGCGTTCTTAAGCGCAGAAGCAGCGGTGCCCGACGCCATTCGAGATGACTTTACTTACGCGATCCTCGCTCAACCAGCTGCTCGAGCCCACCGCCTGGCCGTGCGTCTCCCTGTACCTTCCGACGCACCGCCTGGGGCCGGAGATTCAGCAGGACCCGATTCGCCTCAAGAACCTCTTGCGCGAAGCCGAACGACGATTGCAGTCCCTGGGGGTGCGGGCGCCCGACGTCTCCGAGCTGCTGGGCCCGGCCTGGCGGTTGCAAGCCGATGGGTTCTTCTGGAGGCATCAACGAGAAGGACTCGCCGTGTTTCTGTCGCACACGACCCACGTTCACTACCGGCTTCCCCAACCCTTCGATGAGCTCGTGGTCGTCGCCGATCGCTTCCATGTGAAGCCGCTGCTCTCGTTCCTCGGCGCCGATGTGCACTTCTACGTGCTGGCGCTCAGCCAGAATCAGGTGAGGCTGCTCGAGGGCTCGCGCTTCAGCGTGGGCGAGGTGGAGATCGACGAGATGCCGGCCGATCTGAGAGAGGCGTTGGGCTCGAAACCGCTGGAGAACCAGCTCCAGTTCCACACCGGCGCGCCCGGAGTGGGCGGCGGCAGGGCCGCCATGTTTCACGGTCACGGACAAGGGGGCGAGGAGTCGAAGGAGCGGCTGCTCGAGTACTTCCGCCGCGTAGACAGCGCGCTCTCACGGCACTTGCGGGACGAACGTTCTCCTCTCGTCCTGGCGGGTGTGGAGTACTACTTTTCGATCTATCGCGAAGCGAACAGCTACCCTCATCTGGTCGAAGGCGGGATCGCCGGAAACCCGGAAGCTCAAACCATCGACGACTTGCACGGCCGCGCTCTTGGCCTCGTCTCGCCGCTGTTCGAGGACGAAAAGCGGAAGGCGGCCTCCCGATACCGCGAGCTCGCCGGCACCGGCCGGACGTCGAATCGATTGGAGGAAACGGTTTCCGCCGCCATCGAAGGTCGGGTGGAGGTGCTCTTCGTCGCCGTGGGAGTCCAGTTTTGGGGAAGCTTGGACGATTCGAGCCGGATCGTCCGGCACGAGACACCCGAGCCCTCCGATTTCGATCTGCTCGACCTGGCCGCCGTCCGTACTCTCCTGCAAGGAGGCACGGTCTACGCGGTCCGGCCCCAGGCGATGCCCGACGACAACCCGCTCGCCGCTATACTGCGTTACTGACCGCTCACTCGCGGCGGAGCGAGAATGACGTCATGAAGCTGACGCAAAAACTCACAGCCGCAAGCCCTCCGATCTCTATTTCGACTACGATCGCGACGAGCTCCGGTCGCACGCGAGGGCTGCCATCCAGCAGAACTTCGACTGGCTGAGCAAGCCCTATAACACGGTTCTCATCGAGATCGAAGGACACTGCGACGAGCGCGGCACCGAGGGTACAACCTCGCGCTCGGCGACCGCCGGGCCACCTCGGTTGCGAGCTATCTCGTTTCTCTCGGCTTCCCGAGAAATCGACTGACCACGATAAGCTACGGAAAGGAACGACCCCAATGCCGGGAGTCGGCGGAGGGCTGCTGGTCGAGGAATCGCCGGGCTCACTTCCGGGTCGTTTCGAAAGGCGAGCCGGGATCGGGCGGCTAGAGCGGCGCCCGGTATCGAGCTCGGCGGCGTGTCCGGCGAAGCTCGTCCTGAAGCTAAGATGGCCGGACAGAGCTCCCATGTTGCTCCGACTCTGGCTCGGGATCGAGCGCCGGTTCCTGTACTACTCCATGCGCTTGTTCCGTCTCCGCGACAGCGCCGAGCGTGTGGCGCGCGGCTTCGCTGTGGGCTTGAGCGTCAACTTCTTCCCCACCTTCGGACTGGGCTGGCTGGCCTCGGGCTTCCTCGCGCGGCTCGTCGGCGGCAACATGCTGGCTGGTTTCCTGGGTGGAGCGTCGCTCGCGTTTTTCTGGCCCCTTCTGTTCTACCTGAACGTGATCACTGGCGGATGGATCCTCGGCCGGTCTCCGATACGGGACCCGGAAGAGCTCACGGAAGAGAGGATCAATGCGCTCGTATGGGGTCAGAGGTTTACGACGGGCGCGGTGCTCAATGCCGCGGCCGTCGGAATTCTGGTCTACCTGCTCCTGTACTGGCTCTTCCGGCGGTATCGGAGCCACGGCCTCTCCCGATTGTATCGAGCGATGAAACGCCATCAACGCCGGGTTGCGCCGCGGAGGAGGCTCGGCGAGGTCGTCTAGCGATCGAGGAGCGTCTCTGAAAAGTCTCGCTTGATGCCGCAGTCCTCGCCGGACGCGTCGCATCATTCGATGAGGAGCGCGGACTCGTGCGTCGAGCTCATTTCTCTTCGCCGGCCCCCAATCCGCAGGGACCGAGCGGGTATACTCCCCTGAAGATGAGCGCCGAGTCGGTAAGGCCCCGCGCCCCTCACGGGGAAGGCGAGAACGCGCGTCCCTCGCGGCTCATGCTGCTCGCCCTCTTCCCCGTCGCGGGGTTCATCCTGTGCCTGCGGGCGCTCGCCGCCGGAGATCTCCCCTGGGAGGCCGAGTGGGAGTGGATTCCGTCGCTTGGAGTCGACCTCGCCTTTCGGGTCGACGGGCTCTCCCTGCAGTTCCTGCTCTTGATCACCGGAATCGGCGCGCTGGTGTTCCTCTACGCCGCGGCGTACGCGGCGTCCAGTGAGCGCCGGGTACGGCTGTTCGCACTGCTCTCGGTATTCATGGCAGCGATGATCGGCTGCGTCACCGCCGACAATCTGGTGACGCTGTTCCTCTTCTGGGAGCTCACCAGCTTGACGTCTTTCCTTCTGGTGGGCTTCAAGCACGAATACGAGGCGAGCCGCGCCGCGGCCCGGCAAGCGCTGATGGTGACGGGTGGCGGAGGCCTCGTTCTTCTCGCGGGGATCGTCCTCATCGGAGAAGCCGCCGGCACCTATTCCATCCAGTCCCTGATCCGCGGCAGCCCGGAGCTTCTGGCGCACCCATTGATCCCGCTGGCCCTCGCCTGCGTCTTCGTCGGGGCGTTCTCCAAGTCGGCGCAGTGGCCGTTTCATTTCTGGCTTCCGAACGCCATGGCCGCCCCCACCCCGGTGAGCGCCTATCTGCATTCGGCAACC
>DAISKN010000072.1:0-15578 GCA_036820975.1 Acidobacteriota bacterium
CCGGTCGCGTACAGTATGCCGTCGACGACCACCGGCGTGACTTGGAGACGGGAAGAGCCCGGAAGGGCGAAGAGCCATTTCAACGCGAGCCGTCCCACGTTCGACTCGTCGATGCCGTCGAGCTCCGAGTAGCGATTGCCGCGGTAGTCCCCGTGGTAGGTGGGCCAGTCGGCGGACGACCTGACCTCGCGGTAGCGCTCCCCTGCTTTCCGCAGCAGATGGATCCGATCGTCGTCCGTTCGCAGCTGAAGGTCGAGCGCGGTGCGGTTGAGCACGACCCCTTCGAAGGTTCGGCCCTCGACGGTCTCGACCCGGTCGCGCGCCGGCGCTCTGGCCCGACCCGGTTGCAGCGCTCTCAGGAAACCCACGAGATCCCGCATCGCGTCGTCCGCCAGGCGAAACCCGGGCATGCCGGGAACGCCGCCGCGCACGATCTCGACGAGCTCCTCGTCGGTCCGGGTCTCGATCCTATCGGCGATGGAGGGGGCCATCTCCCCCCCCGTCCCATCGCTTCCATGGCAGCGAGCGCACAGTGACTCGTACCGCGAAGCACCGCCGTTCGCCGGCTGTGCGGCAGCAGCCAGGATCCCCAAGAGCGCGGCAAGGCCCGGCATCCTGGAAAAATATCACGAGGCGGAAGGTGCCTCGTGAGCTTCGTTCCCCAGACGCCAACGAATCGGAAGGAACAAAAAGACGCCGAGCGTCCACCAATCGGCCTGATTTCTATTTCTCGAAAACTTCCCCTGCGTTGGGTCGCTGCGAGTCGCACTCGAGGAAGGGAGGAGTTCCCCTCCTCCCTTCCTCTGGCCCTGAACTATCTCCGCGGTATAGAGATCATTTTCATCGTTCCGGGTGCGCAGGGCGGCCTGAGAGCTTGCGTTCGTATTCATTTCCCGGATTCAAGGAGCGATCCGGAAAGCGGCCATTTCGTTCGCGTTGCGAACCAAAAGGACGCCGTCGGCGATCGTTGGATGATTCCAGGTCTTCCCCTCGATCGCGGGAAACAGCGCGAGCTCCCGATGCTCCTCCGGCGTTGCCTCGACCAGCGCGAGCTCGCCACGCTCCCCCAGGACGACGAGATGCCCGGCGGCGAAGAGGAGTTGCCCGTAGCCGTATCTCCCGCCTTTCCACTTCAGATCCCCGGTCGAGGCGTCGACGCACGCGAGGATGGCTTCGTCCAGGCCGTAGATATGTCCCTGATGGAGGACCGAGCTCGTGAACTTGTTCTTCATCCGCGTGTTGGACCACACGGGGCGGGCGCTGAAGCTCGAGCCGTCCCGGATCACCTCCACGACCGCCGCACCATGGCCGTAACCGGCGGAGAGAAACACACGGTTCTCGTCGATGACGAGCGGCTGCGCGACGTTGATGCCCTGGCTGGTTACCCAGGGGTAGTCCCAGAGAAGCGACCCGTTTCCGTCGTCGAGTCCCATCGCCCGGCTCGCGCTCACGACCAGGATCTGGCGCTCTCCGGCGATCGTGACGAGCATCGGCGAGGCATAGGCCTGCGCGTCGTCGAGCGATTTCCACCGAGGCGCGCCCGTGCGCTTGTCGTAGGCGGCGACGGAGCTGCCGTTCCGGCCCCCGGGGAGAACGACGACGTTCTCGTCCACGATCAGCGGTGAGGCCGACATGCCCCACTGGAGGTTCTCCGCGCCCGCATCCTCGAGGATGTCGCGCTCCCAGAGGAGCTCTCCCGAAGCCCCGTCGAGCACTTCGAGATCGCCGGCCGCTCCGAGCGCGTAGAGGCGGCCTTCGTCCCAGGTGGGCGTCGCCCGCGGGCCGTCGCCTCCCAGGGTTTCGCGAAACTCCGCGGTCCACCCGTACGTCCAGACCTCGCGTCCGGTCGGTAGGTCGTAGGCGGCGACCACCTCGCGATCCCGTCGTTGCTCGATGGTGAAAGCCCGGCCCTCGGCGACCACGAACGACGCGTACCCGCCGCCCACCGGCTGCTTCCAGAGAAGAGGAAGACCGGCGGAGGGCCACTCCGTCGCGATCTCCGTTTCATAGCGTCCGTCCATCGCGAGACCGCGGAACCGCGGCGAGTCGCGGCCCGGAGGCGGCGGGGCAATGTCCACCGGCGCGTCCGGCTCGGGCATCGGCGTCTCGACGGCGGCGGCCGGCGCGGAAGGCGGCGCCACCGCCTTCTGCTCCGATCGGCTGTGCTCCAGCTTTTGATAATGAGACTCCGGCTCCTGGAAGGAAAAGATCGGCCGCGCTCCCGTGCCGTCGAGCTCGGCGCGGAGGCCGAAGAGGTAGTGCAGATGCACGAAGCTCAGCAGAACGAGGGCGAGAGAGCCCAGGAGCTTTCGAAAGAAGCCGGCCCGCGCGCGGGTCCAGAGGAGAACGATGCCGATCGGAGGAACGGCGACGGCGATCGCGAGAAGCAGCCAGGGGGACATCAGCTCGTTCTCCGTTCCGCGGGGAACAGATAGAGGAGCACATCGTCGATGTGCGACTTCCATGCGTTCCAGGAATGTCCTTCGGGGATCTCGAGGAATCCGACGTCGTACCCCCTGGACCGCAGGGCCTCGTGAAGGGCGATGCCGTCGGGCCTCCAGTCCAGGTCGTAGAGGCCCACGAGCACGAAGAATCGCAGCGGCTTCACCTCACCCTGCGCGACGATATCGACGAGATTCGTGGGAGAGGTGGCGGGGGCGATGGCGCCGCAGGCGCCGAAGATGTCGGAGTGAAAGTAGGCGGCGTCCGCGGCGGCGAGACCTCCGCGCGAGCCTCCGAGAATCGCGCGCGCATCAGCCGACGCAATCGTCCGGTAGCTGCCGTCGATCCACGGAACGAGCTCTTCCGCGAGGAAACGCCGGTACTGCTCGTTCATCCGATACTCTTCGCTTCGGGGTGCCGGTTCGACGAATACCGCGATGAGCGGCGCGACCGTGCCCCGGGCGATGACGTAGTCGAGAATCCGCGGCACCGGCACTCTCGAGACGTAGTCGCTCGCGTCACCAAAGTAGGCGGTCGGGTAGCGGAGCTCGCCGCTCTCCTCGTAGCCGGGCGGCAGGTACACCAGAATCTTGCGGCGGTTTCCCCGGATTCGGCTCTCGATCTCGGTCTCGACGATTCGGCCGCGCGGAAGCGATGGATCCTCGATGAGCTCGGGAGCTTCCGCGTAGGCCGGCATCCGAAGCTCGGAGTAGGTACGGGAAAAGCCTTCGACGATCCTCGGATTCTCCGGATCGAGATCGAGGGCGGCGTCTTCCGTCGATTCGCGCGCGATGGCGTACTCGATGCGGGCCCTCGGATCGAGCCGGTGCTTCAAGTAGTACCAGCTCGTTCCTTCGAGGGGCGTCATCGCCGTATCGGCGAGCCGCTCCTCGGGCTCTCCCCACCCATTGAAGTCGGCGAGGAGACGGGGGGGAGGTCCGCCGGGAGCTCTCTCCACCAAGAAGAGGGCCTCGTCGCCCGCAACCAGAGGAGTTCTTCCGTTGCGCTCGATCGCCTCGCGCACCAGCCGATCCCGCTCGTCCGGAGACGCGTCCTCGAGGCGAGCCATCAAATCGAGCGGCGCGTCCTTCGGGGGAGCACAGCCCAGGATCGCGAGAGAGGCAACGACGATGAGCGCAGCGCGCATTCAGCTATCCTCAGTCCGAAACTATAGCGCGCCGCCGGCGGCCCGGTTGTATCATCCGCTCGTGACCGTCCTGCGAGCCCTGCTTCCGGCTGTTCTCCTCGCCGCCCCTGTCCAGGCGCAGGAGAACGTGCTTCATGCGGGCGCTCCCGGGCTCCGCTTCACGAACGGCGCTCTGGAGCTGGTCGTGCTTCCCCACGGCGGGTCTTTCGCGAGCTTCACCCTGAGCGCCGACAAGACCCGCACGAATCTCGTCTGGGATCCGGCGCGTCTTTCTTCACAGGCACCGCAAGCGTTCGGCCCGAGCCTCGGCCACTTCCTGTGCGTCGACGGTTTCGGCCCGGTTACGCCGGCCGAGCGCGCCGCCGGGCTTTCGGACCACGGCGAGGCGAACAAGCTTCCGTGGCAGGTGGTCCATTCCGCCGCGTCGTCCGCCACGTTCCGCGTGAGGCTGCCTCTGGCTCAGGAGACGCTCACCCGGACGATCACGATGGCGCCGAACGAACAGGTGCTTCTCGTCGAATCCGGGCTCGAGAGCGAAGCGGCCTTCGACCGGGTGATCCTCTGGGCCGAGCACGCAACCATCGGGGCTCCGTTCGTCGCGCTCGGAAAGACGGTGGTGGATCAGTCGGCGAAGAAATGCCGGACGAAGTCCTACGACGATCCCGGGCCCTCGAGGTTTCCCGGAGGCGTGGATTTCGAATGGCCGAATCTTCCGGCCCATGGAGATCTGAGGGTCGCGCCCGCGCGGGCCGGCAGGTTCGAGCACATCGGCTGCCTCATGGACGAAAGCCGGGAGGACGAGTTCATCACCGCGATCGACACCGAGAGAAACCTGCTCATCGGCTACCTCTTCCCCCGCCGCGACTTCCCCTGGGTCCAGCACTGGATGCACTATCCCGAAGACGGCGCCTACGCCTGGGGGCTCGAGTTCGGGATGCAGCCCTACGACATGACGAAAGCCGAGGTCGTCGCGCTGAGCCCGATGTTCGATACGCCGACGTTCCGCTGGCTTCCGGCGAAGTCCCGGCTGGCGACGCGGTTTCTGATGTTCGCCGCGAGCGTCCCCCCGGGCTTCGACCGCGTGACCGACGTCCGGCTCGAGAACGGAAAGCTGGTCATCGAGGACCGGACCCGGTCGAGCCGCCTCTCGCTCGACTACTCGGGCGAGTGGTGAGCCCGCGGCTCAGGCGCCAAGGAACTCCGCGAAGTACTCGTCGACCGTAACCCGTCGCTTCGTCAGCCCGTCCTCGAAGGCGGATTGACAGAATACGTCGATCTGCCCGCGGTTCTTCTCGAGCCCGTGAGCGAAGTGGTCGCGTCCCATGACGAGATCCGTCTCCTCGACCTCGGCCATGAGCCACGGAGAGGCGTAGGGGAAGAGGTGCTGGTTCGCCTGGAATCTCGCTTCGCATTCGTCGAGCGCGGCGACGAGCCGTCCTCCGACCGAGGGATCCCGCTCCCACACCTCCTTCCGCAGCACGATCACGTGCTGCGGCGGGTAACAACGGGTCTCGTCGAAGTAGCGCTTTTCCAGCGCTCGAAAGTCGGGAACGAGCCGCGCGATTGGCCCGTCGACGGGGTGGTACTTCTTCAGGGGAATGGGGGCGAAGACGGCGTCGATCTCCCCCGCGAGAAGGAGATCGGAAAGGGACCGGCCTTCGGGAGCGTCCTGCACGTGAGGCGGATAAGGCGCCAGGAAGCCGACCCTCCCCGGCGCGTCGGCGCCGCCCACGACCCACGTCATCTTCGCTGGATCCTGACCGAGATGGCGCAGGAGGTGTCGATACCAGACCGCCCCGCTCGCCGCCCAGCTGTAGATGCCGAAGCGCCGGCCGTTCAACGACGAGGGAGTCAAAGAGTCGCCCTTCCGGACATAGATGTCGCGCGCGGTGAAGTTTCGAAGGGGAAACACCGGCACCGCGACCAGCGAACGGTCCCCCCGGTCCACGCGAAGGAGGTGCTGCAGCATCGACGCCTCTCCCCCGCTGACTTGGGGATCCGTGGCCGCGCGCCGAAGCATCTCGCTTCGATCCCCTCGGAGCCACGTGAGGTCGAGATCCTTCGGGCGGAAGTCGCCAGTAGCGAGCGGCGTGAACCGGAGGTAGTCGGCGCAGGTAAGGGTGAGCTTCGGCGACGCGGCGGCCGCTGCGGTCCCGGCCAACGCGGTCCATCCGGCGGTCTCGAGAAACGTCCGTCGATTCATCTCGTGCCTCCAGCGGGTGAAGTCTAACTCCTCCCGGCTTGGGATACGATGGAGCGAGTCCGGTGCCTCGACGTTTTTCTCGAAGCCGCATCTCCCTCGCGCTCTCGCTTCTTTTCTCCGGCGCCGCCGCGCTCGTCTACCAGGTCGTCTGGGTGCGGCAGCTCACCACGGTCCTCGGAACGACGCTCGAAGCGGTGTCGATCGTCCTCGGGGTCTTCATGCTGGGGCTCGGGCTCGGAGGAGCGCTAGCCGCGCGGTTCATCGATCGAATACCGGGTACGGTCCTTGCCCGCGCCTATGCCGGGCTCGAGATGGGAATCGCGGTGTTCGCTCTCCTGTTCCCGTTCCTCGTCGACGCTCTCACCCCGCTTCTCCCTGTCGCTCCCGCAATCCTTCTCATCGTCCCCACCACCCTGATGGGGGCGACCCTCCCGACAGCGGTCGCGCTCTGGCAGCGTGCCGGCCGCGATTCGGACGGGACCGGTCGCTCCGCTGGAGTCCTCTACGCGTTCAACACCACCGGGGCCGTCATCGGGAGCCTCGCGACCGGGCTCTTCCTCCTGCCCTGGGCCGGGATGAGGCTCACCACGATCGGCGCGGCGTCTTTGAACGTCCTCGCGGGCGCGGTCGTGGCACTGGGCATCCGCGGACTCGGCGAACCGGACGACGCGATGAGACGGCCCGTGCGATTTTCGACGACATCCAGAATCGCGCTCGCCGTGGCGGCCCTCTCGGGATTCGCGGCCCTTTCGAGCGAGGTGGCATGGACGAGGAGCCTGGTCCTGCTGATCGGGCCCACCACCTACGGGTTCGCCTTCGTCGTGAGCTCGGTCATCTTCGGTCTCGCGCTCGGAAGCGCCGCAGGAGCGCGGTGGAGCCGGTCTCCCGCCTGGGCGCAGGCGGGAGCGGCGCTCTCTTCTCTCGTACTGATTACGAGCCTCGGGCGTCTTTCGCTTCCGGTGGGCGAGCTCGTGCACCGGCACGCGGACGACATGGTCGCGCTTCTCGGAATCGAGCTCGCCGCCGTCGCCGTTCTCCTTCTTCCCGCGAGCTTCTTTTTCGGAGCGACGTTTCCGCTCGTCGTCGGAGTCTTAGCGCGCGAGGGCAGAGCACCGGCCGAGGCGACGGGCGCGACCCTCGCCTGGAACACCGCGGGAGCTCTCTCGGGCTCGCTCGCCGCCGGGTTCCTTTTGATCCCTCACGTCGGCGCCGAGGGAGCGCTCTACGCGGCTTTCGGCGTTCACCTGGTCGCGGCGGGCCTCGCTTTCTCCCCGAAGCCCCTCGTCCCCGCGCTCGCTGCGCTCGGCGTCGCGGCGGCGGCTCCCGCTGTCCTTCCTCGATGGGACCGGGAGCTCCTGACCGGAGGGCTCTACAAGTACGCCTCGTATCTCGAGCCCGGGGAGCATCTCGACTTCCTCCGTCAGGGGGATCTCCTGTTCTACCGGGAGGACGAGGTCGCGACCGTCACCGTGAGGAAAGTCGGGTCGAAGCTCTCTCTCGCCATCGACGGCAAAGTGGACGCGACGAACGCGGCCGACATGATGACGCAGAGGCTCCTGGCCCATGTTCCCCTCCTCCTCCATCCGGCAGCGAAAAACGTCCTCGTCATCGGCCTCGGAAGTGGGGTCACCGCGGGCGCCGCCTTGACCCATCCCGTCGAACGGCTCGTCGCCGTCGAAATCTCGGACGCCGTCGCCGAAGCGTCTGGATTTTTCGACGAGGTCAATCACCGGCCGTCGGCCGATCCGCGGTTTCGGCTTGTCGTCGGTGACGGTCGAAACCACCTGCTCGGTTCCCGGGAGCCGTACGACGTCATCATCTCCGAGCCCTCGAATCCCTGGATGGCGGGAGTCTCGGGCCTCTTCACCCGGGAGTTCTTCGAGCTCGCCCGGGAACGGCTCGCGCCCGGCGGGCTCTTCTGCCAGTGGGCGCACATCTACAACCTCAGCGAGTCCGAGCTCGCGACCATCGTCGGGAGCTTCACCGACGCCTTCGACAGCGCCTCCCTGTTCCTGCTCAGCGAGAGCGACGTCCTGCTCGTGGGAGCGAAGGAGGGGCTGCCTTTCGTGGGTTCTTCGGAGCTCGAGCGCCGCATGGAGCGAGAGCGCATCCGCGAGGACCTCGTCGATATCGGAGTCCACGGCAGCTACGGGATCCGCGCCCTCCTCGCCGCCTCGACGCCCCCGCTCTCGGAGTGGGCGCTCGGCGCCGAGCGGCACACCGACGACCGGCCCGTTCTCGAGCTCCGCGCGGCGACAACGATGCACCGGGACACGAGCCGGGAGAACCGCAGAGCGATTTCGTCCATCGGCATCGGCGAGCCGGTCCTGGAGCCCTCTCGAGATCCCTCGTCCGCAGATCTCCTCGCCCGCGCCGAGGCGCTCGAGCGAGCCGAGAGCTTCGAGTGGGCGTTCGAGACCTTCGCGAAGGCGGTCGAGAGGACGCCGCGGGTCCCCGCGGCCCTCGAAGGACTCGTCCGCAGCGCCGTTCGCACGGGCCGTGCGCCGGAGGCCGAGGGAATGCTGACGGCGATGAACGAGCCCGTGTCGCTCGGACGACTCTACCGGCACCTTGGCCGTTTCGATGAGGCTCTCGACGCCGTTGCGGACGCTCTGGAAAACGACGCCGGGAACCGCGAGGCTCTTCTCCTCGGGGCGGAGGCGTCCGCGGATCTGGGGGACACGCCGGGAATGGCGCGCTTCGCGATGCTCATGCTCGCGCGCGATTCGAGCGACGCGGAAGCGGCGGCGATTCTCGCCGAAGCCAGGCTTCGGGCGGGTGAGCTCGACCGCGCGGCCCGCGAAGCGGCGTCGATCCTGGCGCTCCATCCCGGCGAGCCCCGCGCGCTCCAGGTGCACGCGGTCGCTCACGCGCAGCTCGGAAACCGGAACCTGGCGCGCGAGTCGTTCGAGAAGCTCCTCGAGATCGAGCCGGAAGACTGGATCCAGCTCAACAACCTCGGAAAGCTCGAGCTCGCTTCCGGAAATGCCGAGGGCGCGGCGGAGATCTTCGACCGCGCCGTGGACCTGAATCCACGGAACCTGGAGGGCTACCGTGGCCTCGAAGATTCCGCCCAGCAAATCGAGGACGAGGTTCGACTCGAGAGGGCGCAGGCGATGATCCGTTTCCTTTCGAAGTAATCCAACTCGATGGATTCATGATCCGATCTGGTGGATGAAAGACCCTCCGGCGCGACCCGCCCTTATTCGCAACTCAATACGAAATATGGGTTTATTCTTCTGGAATGGCATCCGATCCATTGACCAATTGAGGCATGACAATTGCTAAGCCTGAGGCAGCAATCTGATCCGCAGGAGGGATCCGTAATATGAAGATGTCCGGCAGGTTTCTGACTTGCCTGTTCGTCGCTCTGGCGCTTGCCGCGGGCACCGCCGGAGCGCAAGAGCTTCGGGGCCGTATCGACGGAGCGGTGACGGACAACACCGGAGGGGTTCTTCCGGGTGTAACCGTGACCGTCTCGGGTCCGGCCCTCATCCAGCCTCAGGTCATGGTGACGGGGGCCGACGGCGGCTATCGTTTCCCGGCGCTTCCCACCGGCGTCTATACGCTGGTGTTCGAGCTTTCCGGGTTTCAAACGGTCCGCCGTGAGGAGATCCGCGTCAGTCTGGCCACGACCGTCACCATCAACACCCAACTGCCCCTGGCCGGGGTCGAAGAAACATTGACCATCACCGGCGAGTCGCCGGTGGTGGACGTGAAGAACACGAACGTCGGCACCAGCTTCACGAAAGAGCTGATGCAGGACATTCCCAATGCCCGCGACATCTGGGCGGCGATGGCCCAGGCGCCCGGATTCCACATGAACTCCTATGACGTCGGGGGCTCTCACACCGGCACCCAGACCGGCTTTCAGACCTACGGCTTCGAGGGTCAGAACAAGACGCTTCTCGAGGGTATCAACGTCACCGAGGGCCAGGACGCGAACGCGGGCTATTTCGACTTCGGAAGCTTCGAGGAGTTCTCCATCGGCGGCGCGGGAAACATGGGCGAGCAGACGGGACCGGGAGCTTTCCTGAATCTGACGGTGAAGTCCGGCGGCGACGCCTTCACCGCCAGCGTTTACTACGACTACGAGGGGAGCGGCACGATCTCGAACAACGTCCCCGATGAGCTCGCCGCGGGCGGCGGCGTTCAGGACGGATACGTATCTCCTCCGGGCGGAATCACCCGCGGCAACCAGATCACCAAACAGTACGATTTCAACGTCAACGGCGGCGGCCCCATCGTGAAGGGCAAGGCGTGGTTCTTCGCCGGCTACCGCGACAACAACCAGTACAAGGTGATCACCGGGCTTCCCGATGAAGAGGCCCAGAGCCAGCTCCTGAACTACACGGTCAAGGGCACGTACCAGATCAATTCGAGGAACCAGATCATCGGTTTCTTCAACCAGCGGACGAAGCTGCAGCCGCTCCGGGAGCTCTCGCTCGCCATCCCCACCGAGACCGCCTGGTATCAGAGCTCCAAGAACCGTCCAATGAAGGTGGAGTGGACCAGCACCCCCAACGACCAGGTGTTCCTGGACCTCCAGTACGCCTACTGGGGCAACTACTTCCCTCTGTTTCCGAGCTCGACTCAGTCCACCTCGACCGAAGGCGTGCCCATCGGAAGAATCGACCAGGCGACGGAACAGCACACCGGAGCGCAGTCCTACTACCACGATCGGACGACGCTCAAGCCGCAGTTCTCCGGAACCGTTTCCTATTTCAAGGACGACTGGGGCGGCAGCCACAGCTTCAAGTTCGGAACCGAGATCCAGAAAGAGCAGAGGAAATTCCTGCGGTTCCAGCCGGGCAACATCTGGTACCGCGACCGCAACGGCGTCCCCGAGGAGGTCTGGATCTACAACACCCCGAACGAGGGAATCAACGATACCTTTGGAACGGCCTTCTACGCCCAGGACTCCTGGACGCTGAACAGCCGCCTCACCTTGAACCTCGGAGTCCGGTTCGATCGCTACTCGATCGGGTGGCCTGAGCAGAGCTTCGAGCCGGAGCAGAGCGACATCTTCCCTCCGGTCACGACTTCGGCGACCGACGTCGCGACGCTCACTTCGATCGGGCCTCGGCTCGGCTTCGCGTACGACCTGACGGGCGAAGGAAAGACGGTGGTCAAGGGGTTCTGGGGCCGCTTCTACTTCAACCCTTCGACCGACATCGGCTCCCTCGAGAACCCGGTGGGGGAGGCGGAGCGGCAGTACCGGTTCACGGACTTGAACGGAAACATGGTTCTCGATCCAGGTCCCGACGGCTCCCTCGCGACCTCTCCGGAGCTCGGGGCCCTTCTGAGAACGAGGGGCGGAGCCGGCTTCGTGAGGGTCGATCGCAACCTCGAGAACGCGTTCGGGGACGAGATGTCCTTCCACGTCGAGCACGAGCTCCGGGAGAACTTCTCGCTGAGAGGCTCCTACGTCTACAAGAACCGGCGCAACGGCTGGGGCGAAGTGGATATGGCTCGGTACGACCAGTACTCGATCCCCTTCAACTTCAACGACCCCGGCGCCGACAACACCCGCGGCACCGCCGACGACCAGGTCATCGAGCTTCTCGATCGACCCGCGGGGATCGGAAGCGATCGAACGCTGACCAATCCGGGAAATCTCGAGGGCATGCCGGACAATTCCGGGGACTACCACACGTTCGAGGTGGGGGTGAACAAACGCTTCAGCGACAGGTGGCTGCTGCTCACCTCCTTCGAGCATAGCTGGCTCACCGACTGGCGGCGCGCCGCGAGCTCGACCAGCGGATTGGGCGTCCTCAGCTCCGTCAGACCGACGCTCGCCACCTGGCTCTGGCGTCCGAACCAGCGCTACCTGGGCGAGGGGGAGACGACGTTCTGGAACTACAAGCTCGTCGGACGCTACATCTTCCCCTACGACATCGGAGTGAGCGCATCCTACAAGCTCCAGAGCGGCTTCAACTACGCTCGGGAGCTGAGCGTGAACCTTCCGAACGCGGGCGCGGAGCTGATTCCCGCGGAACCGTTCGACGCCAACCGCGCTCCGAACGTCAGCATCTTCGACGTCCGCTTCGAGAAGTCCTTCGCTCTGGGACGGCCCGGACGGGTGACCGGCATGGTGGACATCTTCAACCTCACGAACTCGGGCGTCGTCACGAACGCTCGGAATCGCTCCGGAAGCGCATACCACCAGGTGATCGCGCTACTGGATCCGCGGATCGTCCGGTTTGGAATTCGCTGGGAGTTCTAGAGTCCTAACGGGTCTGTCGACCTAGACGAAAAAACCCCCGGGGGACGGCCCCCGGGGGTTTTGCTTTTCGGGACGCGCGAATCTAGTTGGTGGTCGAGGCCTTCATCGGCACTCCGACGAGGAGAGCCGGGTTCACGCCCTTCTTCGGCCGGAACTTCTGCGGCCGCCCGACGTGGACGTCGGCGGTGTAGAGATTGCCCTCGCTGTCGACGCTGAACTGGTGCACGCCCCAGAACCCGCCGGGCATCGCCCCGAACGTCCCCCACGAGGAGAGAAGCTTCCCGTTGAGGTCGAACTTGGTGAACTTCGAGGTGCGGCCGTCGGAGATCGAGAGGTGCTGGTCGTCGGACATGAAGATGTAGTACGGACGGGGCACGCCGGGCCAGACGTCGAGGAACTTCCCGTTCTCGTCGAAGACCTGGATGCGCGAGTTCGCGCGGTCGGCGACGTACACCCGCCGCTGCTTGTCGATGGCGATGGAGTGAACGGTGTTCATGTACCCGGGCCGGGTCTCGTTCGGCTCGTTTCCCTTCTGCCCCCAGGTCAAAAGGAACTTTCCGTTCTTGTCGAACTTGACGACGCGGGTGTTCACGTAGCCGTCGCTCACGAAGAACGTGCCGTCGGGAAGCCAGGCGATATCCGTCGGGCGGGCGAAGTGCTTCTCGTCGTTCCCCTGCACCTTGAACTCCCCGAGGGTCATCACGATCTTCTTGCCGTCGTTCGTGATCTTCCACAGCTGCTGGGAGCCGTCGTCCACCAGCCAGACGTGGCGCTCGGGATCGTAGGGATTGATGAGGACCTTGTGTGGCCGGACGAACATGTGGTTGTACTGTTCCCAGGAGTCGATCTTCTTGCCGTCCTTGTCGACGATGAAGAGAACGTTGTCCCACCGGGGATGGCGTTTCGGATCCTTCTGCGACAGGTCCCAGCCCGAGGCGTTCCGGCTCGGGATCAAGCTGTCCGGCTCACCCCACGTCCCGTCCTTCAGCTCGGGAAGGCATCCCCTTTGGAAGATGAAGACGCGATTGGGACTCTCCGCGAAAATCCCGCCTGCGGAGCCCACCTGGTAACCAGGACCGCAAGGGTTCTGGGGCCAGTTCGGGACCAACTCGTAGGGACCCGTAACGTCGCCTCCCCCTTTCTCCTGGGCCATGCCGGCGGTCGCCGCGGCCGTAATCAACAGAACCAGAGCGGTCGAGACCGCCCGCTTTCGAAGCACATCGATCATCGGTTCCCCCTTGTTGTGGAAAAGGAACCCGAAGTATAAGAAGAAACCTGGGACCCAATTGTCAGGAGTTGTCGGTTTTCCCCATCCTGCCGTATGAGTTAGACTTACCGCCGTGTACTTCACAGGATTCGTCGTCTGGTGGCTGCTCACCGCGCCCGCGGGAGCGCAAACGCCGACGCAGCCCGATCGCTTCGAAGCATTTCGATTCTTCCTCGGTGCCTGGGAAGGAGAGGGGGCCGGAAAGCCCGGCAAGAGCGAGGTCAACCGCGAGTACACCCTCGTTCTGGATGAGCGGTTCATCGAAGTCCGCAACCGGTCGGTCTATGCCCCGCAGGAGGGAAATCCCGGCGAAGACCACCGGGACCTCGGCTACATCAGCTTCGATTCGGCGCGCGGAAAACACGTGCTCCGCCAGTTCCACGTCGAGGGGTTCGTGAACCAGTACGTCCACGAGTCGACGAGCGAGGACGGCAAGAGGCTCACCTTCGTCACCGAGGCGATAGAGAACATCCCCCCCGGCTGGCGGGCGCGCGAGTCCTACATCCTCACCGGCCCCGACGAGCTCGTGGAGCGCTTCGAGCTCGCGGAGCCGGGAAAGGACTTCGAGATCTACAGCGAGACCCGGCTCCGGCGCGTCATCGGGCGCTAGCATCCCCCTCGTCATTCCTAAGGACGACGGGAGCCGCCGCCCTCGGATCGTCCCGATCTACTTTCCCGCCCTGGAGATTCACTTCGAGCGATCCTTCGATAGGCTTTCATCGTCTCCTCAGTAGGACCCTCGCAACGCGCGCGCGCGCGCGGTCTCATAGCTGCAACCGATCCAGATCCGGAAGTCGAAGTAATCCCGGTACTCGCGCTCGAAGAGGTAGATTCCCTCGAGCAGGATGATGCCCGCGAGTTCCCCGCGGTTTCACCCATTCGAACGCCAGGCATTCTTTTGTCTTGACTGATCGTTCCACACAACAGAAGAGTGCAACGTCAAAGTCGAAAGCAGAGGAGAAAAATGATTAACGCAACCAAGAACCCAGGCCACGACGCCCCCGGACTCCGACGGACAAATACGCCGCGCCCGCGAACTCCGCCCTCGCCCGGGACGCGGGATCACGCTACCGCTTCGAGCATCTGACACTGCCGATGGTGCTGAGGGACCTCTACTACACCAGGGAAGCCCCGGGCCCGGGCGACCGCGTGCCGGACTTCGATCTCCCGACGTTAGGCGGGGGCCGTTTCCGATCCAGCGAGCTCGCGGAGACCGGCCCGGCGCTCTTGATCTTCGGCTCCAGCACCTGCCCCCTCACGGACAACGCCGCCCCGGGTTTGAACGAGCTGTACGGCCGCTTTGGAGACCGTGTTCGCTTCGTGATGGTCAACGTTCGAGAGGCGCATCCCGGCAAGACGTTCCCTCAGCCCGCGACCATGGAAGCGAAACGCCGGCACGCGGAACGGCTCCGCGACCTGCACGGTTTCCAGTTCGAGGTGGCGGTGGACGACGTGGACGGCACGCTGCACCGCGCCCTGAGTCCCAAACCCAACTCGGCATACGTTCTCGCAGTCGATGGGACGATCCTGTTCCGGGCGCAGTGGGCCAACGACACGAAAGCCTTGGCTTTGGCCTTGACCGCCATAGCGGCCGGTGAGGCTCCGTGTCCCGCTCGAAGCGGAGGTCTGATCAAGCCTATGCTCCCGATGCTCGAGAACCTCGCTCCGGTTCTGGACCGCGCGGGCAGTGGCGCATGGGCGGATATGTGGCGAGTGGCGCCGGTGCTCGCAGCCGTCGCCCTGGCGCTGAAGACCCTTCACCTCGGTCCTCGGGCGGGCGCCGGCCCGGCCCAGCTGCGAGCGATCCGGGTGAACGCCGCGCACGACTGCCGTCGATGATCGCCACCGTCCCGTATGACGCGGCGGATCCGTTTCGCTTGTTCTCGGACTTGGACTCTCCTATCCTTTCGCGGCCATGCGAAACTCAGTTCCGATTGTTCTCGTCTCGTGCATCTCGTGGGCGATGCCCGCGAGCGCCGTCGAGCCCTCGCCGCCGGAATACGAGATCGCCCTCTCCGAAGCCTGGATCCCGATGCCGGACGGAGTCCGGCTCGCGGCGGATCTCTTCATGCCCTCGGGCGGAGCTTCGGGGGAGAAGTTCCCGGTTCTCCTCGAGTACCTCCCCTATCGGAAAAACGAGGGCCGGAGACGGAACCACTCCCTCTACTCCTATTTCGTCCAGCGGGGCTACGTCGTCGCCCGCGTCGACATTCGGGGGACGGGCTCGAGCGAGGGGAAGCTCATCGACTACGAGTACACCGACAGGGAGCAGGAGGACGGAGAAGTCGTCATC
>DAISKN010000073.1:0-2689 GCA_036820975.1 Acidobacteriota bacterium
GGGCTGGCGCGCCGCACCGTATCCATCAGGGTCATCTCCGGCGAGAGGGTCTCGAGCGCACGCTCGCCCACGATGCCGTAGATCCCGGTGTCGGGAGCGATGCTCCGGAAGCGATAGAGATCGAGGAGCTCGTCGAGCGGAATCTGCCCGGGCCCCGTCGCCTTCGCCGGCGCGAGGGGAGCGTAGGTGAAAAAAGCGCCGAGCCGGCTCGCGAGGATGCGGCCGCTCGTCCCCGCGGGTCCGAGCGGCACGGGAACGTAGGACTTCCCTGCTTCGCGCGCCCGGTCACCGGCGCGGGCCAGACGGAGCGCCCCCTCGAGAGACGAGACCCGGGCGGCGATCTTCACGACGTCGGCCCCGAGCTCGAGGGCGCGCGCGATCTTTCCGTCGACGTCCGGCGGGAACGACTGGAAGTCGTGGTGAGAGAGAACGAGCTTCGTTTCTCCACGGCGGGCGATGGGGCTCGAAAGCGCGTCGATCTCGACGTCCACGTAATCGAAGCCAAGAGCCACTGCGCGATCGAGGATCGCCAGCCGCTCGCTCTCCGTTCCCGGGAAGGCCCCGCCTTCGCGAGAGGAGCGGCAGGTGAGCAGAGTCGGCTTTCCCAGCGTGGGCCCGACAGCTCGCAGGCGGTCGAGGTTCGGGCGGTCGATGCCGTCGACGCGGAGCTCGACGACGTCGGCCCGCGCCCCGCCGGCGACGGCCGCGCGCGCGAGCTCTTCGTCGGATTCGGACTGAATCGACACGACGACTCGAGTCGCGACGGCGGGAAGTGAAGACTTCACGAAACGCATCTTAACCGTAACCGGTGTAAACGGGAGGGAGGGAGGGTCTCGCGCCCGTTAAAAGGGGCGATGACCCGAGCTATGATGGGCGCGGGCTTCCGGGGAGCGCGGATGGAGCGGGAAGCAGGCCTTCATGGTAGAGCATGAAGACTAGCGGCTTTCGCTCCGGGTGTCAAGAAAGTGACGCGATTCGTTGATCCCAAAGACCCGATGAACTATCATAACTCTTGAGATTTAAAGGAAATGCCCCGAGCCTTTCCCTTCCAGCGGGGCGCTTCCGTCGAGGGAAAACAACATAGATGAGCCTTACCATGGTCCCACGGGTCCTTCTCGCGCTCGCTCTCGCTCTCGCCCCGAGCGCGCTTTTCGCGCTCGAGACCCTCGGGGTGGACGAGATTCGCCCGGGCATGGTGGGCGAAGGCCGCACGGTCTTCTCCGGCGAGAACATCGAGTCCTTCAAGGTCACGATTCTCGGCGTTCTGAGGAATTTCGGGCCAAACCAGAACATGATCCTGGCGGAGCTCGAGGGCGGACCGCTCGCGCACACGGGCATCATCGCCGGCATGAGCGGAAGCCCGGTGTACGTCGACGGGAAGCTCATCGGCGCCGTCGCCTACGCTTTCCCCTTCGCCAAGGACCCCATCGCCGGCATCACCCCGATCCAGGAGATGGTCTCCGCGACCGACACCCCCTCGACCCGTCGCGCCGCGGCCCCGCTCGAGTTTCCCCTGACGGCGGAGAAGCTCGGCGCGGCGATGCCCTCGAAGGTCCACCCCGTTCCCGTTCAGGGAACCGCTCTCGTCGGATCGGACCGGCTCCAGCCCTATCTGGGAAAGCTCCTGTCTCCGATCGCGACGCCGGTCTCGCTTCTCGGGTTCCCTCCGGAGACGTTCGAGCTCGTGGCCCCGCTTCTCCGGCAGCTCGGAGTCGAGCCTTTGATGGCGGGCGCGCCGGTGAGCGGATCGACCGGAGCAGCGCAGGCGGGCAGCGCCAAGCCGATCCAGCCCGGAGACTCGATCGGGGTCGGCCTCGTGACCGGCGATCTACAGATCTCCGCCACCGGCACCGTGACCCACGTCGATCCCGCGAGCGGCACCGTGTACGCGTTCGGGCATCCGCTCTTCAACCTCGGTCCCATCGAGTACCCCATGACCCGCTCCGAGGTCCATCTGGTGCTCCCGTCGCTGATGAACTCCTTCAAGATGGCCTCGAGCGGCGAGACCATCGGGACCTGGATCCAGGATCGGGCCACGGCGATCAAGGGGATGTCGGGAATCAAGCCGCGCATGGTCCCGATGCAGGTGGACGTCCGCAACAGCCGGGGCCAGGAGAAGTCCTACCGCCTGGAGATCGTGAACGACGAGCTGTTCTCGCCCGTCCTGGCCTTCGCCTCCCTGGTCTCGATTCTCCAGAGCACCGAGCGGCAGTTCGGAAGTCAGACGGTCAAGGTCTCCGCCTGGGTAGAGACCACCGACGATCGGCGGATCAACATCGAGGACGTCTTCGCCGACCAGCAGGCCGCGGTCTCGGCTTCGGCGATGGTGGCCTCTCCCCTCGCCTTCCTGCTCACGAACGATTTCCAGGACATAGCGCTTCGCGACATCCGGGTCGAGGTCGAGGCGAGCGAGCAGCCGCAGACGGCGAAGCTGGTGCGCGCCTGGCTCGAGACCGACGAGGTCGCTCCCGGGGGCACGGTCGGGCTCAAGCTGCTCCTGCGCTCCTATCGCGGCGATGAGATACTCGAGAGCGTCGACGTCACCGTCCCTCCGCACATCCGCTCGGGGACGCTGCGGCTCATGGTGGCCGACGCCGAGACGCTTTCGTCGGTCGAGCGCCGGGAGGCGCGCCAGGCCTTCGTCCCGAAGGACCTGGACCAGCTGGTCCGCGCCATAAATTCGCTGAGG
>DAISKN010000073.1:2699-15576 GCA_036820975.1 Acidobacteriota bacterium
CAACCGCCTCTACGTCCGCTTGAGCCGGTCCGATACGTCCGGGGCCATCGTCGCCGGGGAATACCTGACGTCGCTGCCGCCGAGCGTGATGGGCGTCCTCGAGTCCGACGACTCCTCGAGCGGATTCACGCCGCTCGGCTCCTCCACGTTCTGGGAGCACGAGGTCGTCACCGACTACAGCGTCTCCGGCGCCCGGATCCTGAACCTGGAAGTGGCGACGCGCTGAGGTCTCCGCCCGTAGCCTTCGAAAGGAAATCGTCTTGACCAAGCCTCGCTTCTCTCGCTCGCTTTTCGTCCTCGCGATCATCGGGCTCGCGGTCTCCGCCCTCGCCGCCGTCCCCACGTTCTGGAGGCTCGAGAGCCAGGCGGACTTCCTGCCCGGCGAAGTGGAAGGGGTCTCGATCAGCTCCGAGGGAACCATCTCGCTCGCTCCGTCGGCGCAAGTGCTCGCCGAGGTGAACGACCCCTACCTCTGGAGCCTGGCCGTCGACGGCGCGAGAATCTATCTCGGAAGCGGCAACGACGGGAAGGTATACCGGGTCGAGGCCACGGGCGAGAGCCGCGTCCTCGCCGACACCAACGAGCTCCAGGTGCACGCGCTCGCCGTCGATCGCCGCGGCATGGTCTACGCCGGCACGTCGCCGCGCGGCTCGGTCTACAAGATAGCGACCGACGGAACCACCGACGTCTTCTTCGATCCCGAGGACCGATACGTCTGGGCCCTCGAGACCGACTCGCGGGGGAACCTTCTGGTCGCGACCGGCGATCGGGCCCGCATCTACCGCGTCGATCCCGCCGGCCGGTCGGAGGTGCTCTTCGAGAGCGAGGAGACCCACATCGTCTCTCTGGCCATCGATGCCGACGACAACCTCTACGCCGGCACCGATGCGAACGGCCTGGTGCTGCGCATCGACCGCAACGGAGCGACGACCGTCCTCTTCGATACTCCGTTTCAGGAAGTGAGGGCCATCGTTCTCGACTCCCGCCGGAACGTCTACGCGGCGACGGTGAACGGCGGAGTGCGGGCGAGCCAGCCGGCGGATCCGGCGCCTGCAGCCGCCCCCGCGCCTTCGGTTCAGACGGGAGGAGGCGGAGAGATGGTCACCGTCACCGCGACGGCGAACGTCGTGTCGGGCCCGTCGCCGGGCCCTGCCGCCAGCACCGCGGGGGCCGCGGGCGGTCTCTACCGCATCTCCCCCGACGGGGCTTCGGAGCTGATGTGGCAGTCGCGCAACGATCCACCGCTGTCTCTCGCGCTCGCGAGCGACGATCGTCTCATTCTCGGCTCGGGCACCGACGGCCGGGTCTTTCTCGTGAGCCAGGACAGAACGAGCGCCCTCTTTCTCAGCGCGGAAGCCGATCAGGTGACCGCGGTCGGCTCCGGGGGGAGCGGCGAGACCTACCTCGTCACCTCGAACCCCGCGAAGGTCTATCGACTCAACCGCGGACGGCGCACGGAAGGGACTTACCGCTCTCCGGCGATCGACACCAAGACCGTCTCCTCCTGGGGAAAGATCCGGTGGCAGGCAACGACGCCTTCGGGGACGACGATTCGGGTCCAGACGCGGTCGGGCAACTCGGCCGAGCCCGACAACACCTGGAGCGAATGGTCCCAGCCTTACACCTCGTCCTTGGGAGAACAGATCGCGAGCCCGCGCGGACGTTTTCTGCAGTGGCGCGCGGTCTTGAACTCCACGGGCGAGGTCAGCCCCGAGATCCTCGACGTGACCGCGATCTACCTGCAGCAGAATCTGGCGCCCGAAGTGACGGAGATCGTCATCCACACGCCGGGCCAGACGTTTCAGAAGCCGATCGTCACCACCGGGCAGATCGAGATTCTCGGAATGGAGGAGGTTCTATCCGAAACCTCGCCGAGAAACGGCAGCGCCCCGGGCATGGCGGGGATGAGCCCCCCGGCGATGAGCCTGACCCAGATTGCGCGCCCCTTCTACCGCAAGGGGATTCAGACGGTGACCTGGAAGTCGTCCGACCCCAACGACGACGAGCTGCGGTTCGACGTCCACTATCGCGCCGAGGGCGAGACCCTCTGGAAGGCGCTGCGCCAGGGCCTGACGCAGCCGGTCATCGCCTGGGACACCGCCGCCATGCCCGACGGTCGATACAGCCTTCGGATCGTCGCGAGCGATTCCGCTTCGAATCCGACGGAGTCGGTGCGTACCGGCGAGAAGAGCAGCCAGAGCTTCGAGGTCGACAACACCCCGCCCCGGGTGGCGAACCTCACCGCGGAAGCGGCACAGAACGGCCATCGCGTCGTCTTCACCGCGGAGGACGACATCAGCGCCATCCAGAGCGTCGAGTACGCGGTGAACTCGGGGAAGTGGACCATCGTGTTCCCGACCGACGGCATCGCGGACTCGAAGCAGGAGAGCTTCGACTTCACCCTGCCCGGATATCGCGACAGCGGAATCTATACGCTGGTGGTCAAGGTCACCGACGTGCTCGGAAACACCGTCACCGCCCGAGCCGACTTGCGTTAGTTCCTGGTGTAAGAAGGGGGAGGTGGAGATAAAGAGATATGGGGATGGAGTTCATCCCCCTCGTCTCCCCAATCCCCTTATCCCCTTTTTCTTTGCCTAGGCGCTGACGTGTGAGGACGGTGTCTGCGTCGTCAGTCGGGCGGCCGCGGCACGGACTTCGGTGGTGGTGAAGAAGTAGAGGAAATTCACCGGCACCGTGCGGTTTCCCAGCCTCGCGGGCTCGAACCCGGTGTCTTTCACCGCCTGCAGAGTGCGGGTGAGCATCCCTTCGTCGCCGCTCCGGTAGATCACTTCGAGCGCCCTTACCGTGCCGTTCTGATCGATGGAGGCGAGGGTAAGCATCGTTCCCTCTTTGCCCCGCTCGACGTCCGCGAAGGGGAAGCCGTTCACCGACCCATCGCGGAAGCGAGGCGAGCTCATGGGCTCGTGCAGCAGCACCGGCTCGGGAAGCGACATCGGAAGAAATCTTGCGGGCGGCGTGCTCTCCGTAGCGATAGTCGAGAAGCAGAACCATTCCCAGGAGGACCACGGTCGCCAGAGTTCCCAGGCTCACCGCCGGGAAGAAGCCCGAGTGATTTCCCGTGCCCAGAATGTGGCCGCGCAGGACGGGCACCATACCCCGTTCCTCGGAATCGACGCGCTCGCGAACGCTCGCCATCAGGGTCGAAGGCGCGCGCAGCGCGGGCAGGTGGCGCAGAGCGTTCGCGACGTCGCCCATCCTCTCGTACTCGGAGCGGCAGACTTCGCATGCCGCGAGATGGCGCTCGACTCCCTCCGCCGTCGCCGGAGGCAGTTCACCGTCGTAGAAGGTCGACAGCACGCTTTTGCTAGGATGGCCCAACATACTCACATGTCCTTTGGAGCTTGTACGTTCTCTGAGATGCCGAAGAGCCCCGGATCCAGGTTCTCGCGGAGCGACTGGCGCGCCCGCGCCAGTCTCGACTTGACCGTTCCCAGGGGCAGATCGAGGGTCGTAGAGATCTCCTCGTAGGAAAGCCCCTCGATCTCCTTCAGAAGAAGGACCGTCTTTTGATCGAAGGGGAGCTCCTCGATGGCGCGATGCAGAATCTGGCCCTGTTCCTTCCGCGCGAGCGCCTCGTCTGGCGCGATTTCGTCGGAGGTGAGGCAGGCGCCGCCCGAAGCGGTCCGGACCTCCGCCTCTTCGATGGGAAGCGCCGTCATCTCGCTGATCCGGCGCTTCCACCAGCGCTGTCGGTTCTTCGCGCGGTTGATGACGATGCGGTAAATCCAGGTCCGGAGCGACGCGTCCCGCCGGAATCCGGAGAGCTTGCGGTAGACCTGCAGGAACACGTCCTGCGACAGATCGACGGCCTCGTCGTAGCTTCCGAGGAGTCTCGATGCGAGGCTGAAGACCATGTCCTGATAGCGAACAACGATCTGGTCGAACGCGGTGTCGTCGCCCGCGAGACACCGGTCGATGAGCGTGGATTCGTCGAGCGAAAGCCGGAAGGCCTCCGGCGTGGCGCGTTCCGCCCCAAGGAACTCCTCGACGGGTAGTGCCGAGGACGGGTCATACATCACGTCACTCCAGGGCCGTCGCATCGTTTCTGAACCTTTGGCGTATCGTAGCACAGGAGGTTCCAGGCCCGAGCGATCCAGCCGTTCAGAGCGTTGGACACCGCCGAGCCCCTCCGGGTTCCCCTGCACTCCACTTTTGACGCCGCCTCGTCATTTCTGCTAACGTTCGGAAATAACGGGCTTTATGGTCGAGAATGCGTAAGCTCCTGGCGACGCTGCTGGCTCTCCCTCTTCTCGCATCCGGCGCTTTTGCCGCCTATCGCTTCCTGGAAAGGGACTATAGGTACCATGAGCTCGTTCGGGTCGGGGACCGCCTCCTCGCGAGCGATATGCCGGTCGAAGCGTCCCGAAGCTTCGGCGGTGCGATCGGACTGAAACCGGACGAGCCCCTCGCCTACGTGAAGCGCGCCGACGCCGAACGCCGCCAGGGAAACCTCGCGCGGGCACTCGAAGACGTCGAGAGGGCCGGGGCTCTTTCCGACGACGTCCTCCTCGTTTCCTCGCGCCTAGCGGATCTGCTCTACGAGAGCGGACGGTTCGACGACGCCGCGCTCCACTACGAGAAGATCCTCGCCCACGTTCCCGACTCGCCGGGAATCCTGTACCAGCTGGGGTTGACGCACTTTCGCGCCGGCCGCGCGGCGGAAGCCATCGAGGCCCTGAACGCCGCCGCCGATCGAAGGCGGGATTTCTGGGAGGCCTACTACCTGAGAGGGGCCGTCTTCCTTTCCATCGGCGGCGCTTCCGAAGCGGAGAGCGATTTTCGAACGGCGCTAAAGCTCGCCCCCGATGCCGGTCACGCCCGGGAAGCTCTCGTCGAGCTCTACATCGAGCAGCGCCGGCCCGAGGAAGCGTTGGCGCTGATCGAGGAGGAGATCGCCGCCCGCCCCGACGACGCCCGGTCGTATCTCCGCCTCGCCGACGTCCATCGGCTCTCCGGCCGGAACAGGGAGGCCATCGAGGCCGTCGGGAAGGCGCTCGACACGAATCCCGACCTCCCGGAAGCTTACCTCCGCCTCGGTGAGCTCTGGCTCGAGGAAGCCGGCCCGCGTGGAGACACGGTGGCCGCGGAGAAGGCGCGCGCCGCGCTTTCGAACGTCGTCAAGATGGATCCGTCGAACGGTGACGCCGCTCTGGCACTGGGACGGACCTACCTTGCGCTCGGCGACGAAGAGCGGGGTTTCGCGGAGCTGCAGCGGGCGAGCCAGGCGACTCCAGTGCCCGCGGAGGCACTCCGGCTTCTCGGAGACCTCTATCGAGCGAGAAAGAATCCGGCGGAGGCCGTCACCGCGTACCACGTCCACCTCAAGCTGAGCGGCGACTCCCCGGTAGTGCTGGAAAGGCTCGGCGATGCCTACCTCGAGAGCGGAACCCCTCAGAGGGCGGCCGAAGTCTATCTGCGGCTTTCCCATCTCGAGCCTCGGCGGGTAACGCCCCTGGTGAAAGCCGCGCGCGCGTACCTTCTCGTCGGTGACCGCGAATCCGCCGCGCAGACGTGCCGACGCGGCCTCGCGGCGAACCCGGAGAACCAGGCTCTGACCGAGCTTCTCGCCGAAACCGGCTTTCACTTTTCGGTGTCCGGCGAGGCCAGCAAAGCCCGGTGACGGCGACCGGAGAGATCCTGGCCGTCTTCGCCCGAGCCCCCGAGCTCGGAAGGGTCAAGACCCGGCTCTGCCCCCCGTTCACCGTCGACGAGGCGGTGCGCTTTCACCGGGCGCTCGTCGAGGACACTCTGGATCACCTCGGCAAGCTGAACCGACCGGATCTGTCCCGGGTGCTCCTTCTGAGCCGCCCGCTCCTGCAGGCGACGGACCTCGATATCCCTCGAGGGTGGACCGTCGGCATTCAGGCGCCGGGCGACCTCGGAGAAAAGTTGTCGAGTTTTTTCGAGGGCGCGTTTCGCCGTGAGGTCCGTCGGGTCGTGGTCGTCGGATGCGACAGCCCGACCCTGCCCCTCGAAGTCATCGACGATGCCTTCGAGGATCTCGAACGGGTCGACGTCACTCTCGGTCCCGCCGCCGACGGCGGCTACTACCTCATCGGCTCTCGCCTTTTCGTCCCCGAGCTCTTTCGCGGGATCTCCTGGGGAACGGAGGACGTACTGAAGCAGACTCGACACGTCCTCGACAGGCTGGCCATTCGGTATCACCTTCTCGTTCCGTGGTACGACGTGGACCGGCCCCGCGATCTGGAGAAGCTCCGCGAGGAGATCGTGTTCCTGAAGCGCGCGCACCCGGAGCTCGTCCCCCACCGCACGACGGCAGCGCTCCCCGAGATGGAGGATTCCGACTACTCCCTGGGCCCGGAGTTCGACTGACGAGCACCCCGGAAGCTTTTCTAGGGCGTGATCCTCATCGGGCCGAGCCTCTCCAGCTTCGAGTTGAGCTCTTCGAGGGATGTCCGGATTGTCTCCTCCGCGCCCTGGAGCGCTTCCTGCGCCCGCGCTTCGAGGATGCGCAGGCGCTCGCGCTGGACAGGTGTCGGGCCGTGGAGAGTCCCCTGCTGAACTTCCGTGCCCTCGAGCTCGCCAAAGAGGCTTCTCGCCTGGACGGCAAGGCTGGGGTCGCGGAAGCTCGAGCCTTCGAGAGCGATCGGCCTTATCGCTTCCTCGATTTTCGCCCGGGTGGATTCGAGAAGCTCGGTCAATTCCTCGTGCTCCCCCGATGCGAGGTACTGCTTCACGGGATCGAGCTTCGAGAGAGCCGTCTTCCCGCGCGCCAATCCTTCTTCCATTCGCGCGCGGAGCTCGTTCACGTCTTGAAGGAATCGGTAGCGCTCCGCGAACTCGGCCGCATCGACCGAAAGACGCGAATCCAGCGCGACCTCGACCGATCCTTCCCGCCGCTCCGAGCCGGCGACGAGCGCGACCTGGTAGCGACCCGGAGGCACCAGAGGACCTCTTCCCCGCGGAACCCCTTTCGGTCCCTCGGCCCTCAGGTCCCAGGCCACCCGCTGGAACCCCGAGCCCTCCGGTCCCGCGAGCTTCCGCAAGAGATTCCCTTCCGGGTCCGCTATCTGAATCTCGATCCCCTCCATCGGCCGGCCGAGGTGATAGGTGACGAGCGCGCCGAACTCCGGGTTCTCGCCCACGAACTGCCTCTGGGCTCCGTAGCTCTCGTGCTTCCACGGAAGGAAGATCGTGGCCTTCCGCGTATCGAAGAGCTCGATCGCATCGCCACCTTCGCGATGGCGCTCGAGAGCGGTCACGTCGTCGAAGATGTAGATCGACCGGCCGTGGGTCCCGACGACGAGGTCGTTGTCGCGGGGGTGAATCACGAGGTCGTCCACCGGGACGGTGGGGAAGTTCCCGGCCATACGAAACCATTCCCCGCCCCGGTCGAAGCTCCCGTAGAGACCGGTCTCGGTGCCGACGAAAAGGAGGTCGGCGTTTCGAGGATGCTCGAGAACGACGTTCACCCAGCCGAGCCGCGGAAGCCCGGCGTCGATGGCGCGAAAGCTCCGCCCGAAGTCCTCGGTCACCAAGAGGTACGGAGCGAAGTCCCCGAGCTGATGGCGATCGAAGCTCACGTAGGCGCGGCTCTTCGACGCGTGTGAGGCGACGACCCGGCTCACGGTCGCGCGCTTCGGATCGAATCCCCGGAGGTTTCCCTCTAGAGCCTCGAACGTCTTTCCTCCGTCCCGGCTGAGCTGGACGCGCCCGTCATCGGTTCCGGCGTAGAGGACACCGGCGTCGAGAGGAGACTCGGCGATGGTGGTGAGGGTTCCCCAGTCCGAGACTCCGTCGTGGCGGGAGAGAGTCTCCTCGCCAGGGAACGAGCCCATGATCGGAAGCTCGTCCCGGTCCTCGTTCCACGTCAGATCGGGGCTTGCGAGCCAGGTGTCGCCCCGGTCGTTCGACGTGAAGAGCCGGTTGCCGCCGAGGTAGAGCACTCCCGGGTTGTGGCGCGAGACCAGGATCGGCGACGTCCAGTGGAAGCGGTAGTCGTCCTCCTCCGCCCCCGCGTGGGGCCGGATCGACTTTCGGTCGCCGGTTCTGCGATCGAGGCGGACGATGTTCCCTCCCTGTGAGGACGTGAAGATCGTGGCCCCGTCGGTCGGATCGGCCTGCTGGTACATCCCGTCGCCGAAGTTGATCTGACGCCAGTCCTCGTTGAGGATTCCGGCGTAGTTCGAGGTCGCGCTCGGCCCGAACCACGAGTGGTTGTCCTGCGTTCCTCCGTAGATGTTGTACGGCGTTTCCATGTCCACGGCGACGGAATAGAACTGAGCGAGGGGAATGTTGTTCACCTTGTCCCAGTGCCGTCCGCGATCCCAGGACACGTAGAGACCGCCGTCGCCCCCGAGGACCAGATGGCGGAAGTTCTTCGGATCGATCCAGAGGCTGTGATGGTCTCCATGGACGCCCACGTCGTAAGTCGGCGTCATCTCCTCGTTCTCGACGAAAGTGACTCCTCCGTCGTCGGAATAGAAGAACTCGGCGCCGAGCACGTAGATACGCTCGGCGTCGCCCGGATCGACGAAGATGTGGCTGTAGTACATCGGGCGCGGGTTCAAGCTCGAGACTTTCGCCCAGCTCTCTCCTCGATCGGTCGACCGGTAGACTCCCCCTTCGCTCTCGTGCTCGACGATCGCGTAGACGATTCGGGGGTCGCCACGAAACAAATCGAGCCCGATGCGCCCCAGAGGCCCCTGGGGGAGGCCGTTCTGAAGCCTGTTCCAGACATCGCCGCCGTCCATCGTCTTGTAGATGCCGCCGCCCGGACCGCCGCCCGAGAAGCCCCAGGGCACGCGTCTTCGCTGATAGAGCGCGGCATAGAGCACGTCGGGGTTCGTCGGATCCATGACCAGATCGACGGCGCCCGTGTCCTCGTCCACGAAGAGCACCTTCTCCCAGGTCTTTCCTGAATCCCGGGTCCGGAAAACGCCCCGCTGGTCGCCCGCGGACCAGAGCGGTCCCAGCGCCGCGACGTACACGAGCCCGGGGTCGCCCGGGTGCACCACGACCTGGCCGATGTGCCCCGTGCGCTCGAGACCCGCGTGGCGGAACGTTGCGCCGCCGTCCTCCGACTTGTAGACGCCGTAGCCGAAGCTCGAGCTCTGACGGTTGTTCGGCTCTCCCGTTCCCACCCAAAGGATCTCGGGGTCCGACGGCGCGATGGCGATGTCGCCGATGGACGAGGTTTCGTGGCCGTCGAAAATCGACCGCCACGTCGTTCCCATGTTGTCGCTCTTCCAGACTCCTCCGGAAGCGGCTCCGATGTACAGGATCCAGGGCCGGTCCTCGTGCGCGGCGACGACGTCGATTCGGCCACCCATCACCGCAGGCCCGATGGAGCGGAAGCGAACACCGTCGAGCTCCGGATTCTCCCCGGCCGCCGGCATCGAAGCGGCGAGGAAGAGAAAGAAGACTTTGACGGCCGATCTGGAAAGGGAATTCATGAAAAAGTTCCTTGACCTCGGGCGGTAATCTGTCCTATGTTCGCGGAACAGCCAAAAGGCGATCGTAGCTTGGCCACGGCTGATAGCGGTGCCACTCACTGTGTGGTGAGGACGGCATTGGGGGGGAGCCGTGCGCCAGGATCCCTTCTATGTGTTGGGAAACGGCCGTCCTCACCGCATCACCTTAGATCGGATTCGCATTCCCCCGCCAGTCGATCCGCGCATGCGGCCGTTGCCATCCCGTGCCGCTTGAGTTTACGGTAGAGACCCTGCCGCGAGATCCCGAGAGAGCGCGCGGCGTGGGTTCGATTCCCCCCTGAGCGCGCCAGAGCATCGGCGAGCAGGCCCTTTTCGAACGCATCGGAGACCGACCTCAGGCAGCCGCTTCCCGCGCGTCGTTTCGCGAAGGACAGGTGCTCGACATCGATCGATTCCGATCCGAGGGAGCGGACGAGCGCCTGGATGAGCTCGTTCTCGAGCTCCCGGACGTTCCCCGGCCAGTAGTGCGACAAGAGCGCCCTCTCGGCCTCAGGGGTGAGGCGCTTCGGCTCCACCCGGAGCCTGCTGGAGCGAGCCTCCAGGAAGTAGCCCGCCAGGGGGAGGATGTCTTCGGGCCGCTCCCGGAGGGCAGGCAGGTGGATGCGGGCAACGCTCAGCCGGAACAGCAGGTCGTGACGGAATCGGCCGGCCGCCACTTCCCCTTCGAGCTCTTTGTGCGTGGCGGTGACCAGGCGGAAGTCCGACCGCCGCGACGAGACTTCACCAACGCGCCGGTACTCGCGCTCCTGGAGGGCGCGCAGGAGGACGCTTTGGGCTCTCGGGCTCAAGTCGCCGACCTCGTCGAGGAAGAGGGTTCCCCCATCGGCTTCCTCGAGAAGCCCCTTGCGAGGGAACTGGGCGCCGGTGAAGGCCCCGCGGGCGTGACCGAAGAGCTCGGATTCCAGGAGCGTATCCGGAATCGCCGCCGCGTTGACGGCGACGAACGGTCGAAGGGATCGCGGGCTCTTCCGGTGGATCCACCGAGCCACCAGCTCCTTCCCCGTCCCGCTCTCTCCGCCGATCGATACCGGGACATCGCCGAACGGCGCCAGAGCTTCGGCTTGTGCCAGCACCTCGCGCATCCGGGCGCTCGCAGCCACGATTCTTTCGGATTGCATCTTCGTCCCCCTTCCCCACCCAAGCTCGGAAGACGATTTCCGGAGAGCGAATCCGCACTGAAGATGGATGTCGTGAAATCTTACGATTTCTCATCGAGCCGCATTTCCGAGGAGCGGACGCTCCAACTGACAGATTGACACGCCCTTATCTCGCTGAACGGAGCGAGGAGACGAAGCTTACGGTCGCGGTACAGTCGGGCTCGTTTACGATCCCAAGGTCCAGGCCTGGCCAACCAGATCGGCGCCCATTTCGACGCGCTCACGACCGTGCTGGAGCCGGGCGGGGCCGCGTTACTCTGGCTCGCCGTCGCCGCGGCCGCGTTCGCACGGCGCCGGCCGGCCTGAAGAGACCGCTACGCCACGCCCGCCCCGCGACACGGGTAGCGGCGAGGGATGGCGGGTTCGCCATCCCGTTCACGTAGTCCTCAACGAGGGACACGTGAAACGCACGGACACCATCATCATTGGCGGCGGACAAGCCGGGCTCGCCATGAGCCGATGCCTGTCCGACCGGGCGGTGGACCACGTGGTCCTCGAGCGGGGCCGGGTGGGTGAGCGCTGGCGCTCGGAGCGCTGGGACTCGCTGCGCCTTCTGACCCCCAACTGGCAGAGCCGCCTTCCCGGATTCCGGTACGACGGGCCGGACCCGGACGGTTACATGACCATGCCCGAGGTCATCCATTTCCTCGAGCGGTACCGCCGATCGTTCGACGCGCCCGTGGAGGAAGGGACAGAGGTCCTTTCGGTCTCGCCCCGGGACGCGGGCTATCGCGTCGCGACCGACCGCGGGATCTGGAAGGCCCCGAACGTCGTCATCGCCACCGGGCAGTGCGACACTCCCCTCGTGCCCGACTTCGCCTCGAGGCTGTCGTCGGACATCGTCCAGGTCGTGCCGTCGAAGTATCGCAACCCCGGACAGCTTCCCGACGGCGGGGTACTCGTCGTCGGGGCGGCCGCTTCCGGAATCCAGCTCGCGGAGGAGATTCACCTGTCGGGTCGGCCGGTCACCATCGCCGTGGACCGGCATACGAGGCTCCCCCGCCTCTACAGGGGCCGGGACATTCTCTGGTGGTTCGACCAAATAGGAATCTTCTCCGAGACGCGCGGTGAGGTGCACGACGTGGAACGATCGCGAAAGGAGCCCTCCCTGCAGCTCGCGGGACGACCCGACCGGAGCTCCCTCGATCTCATCGCGCTCCAGGAAGAGGGCGTGAGGCTCGCGGGAAGGGTCATCGGGGCCGAGGGAGACGAAGTGCTCTTCGCCGACGATCTCGTCGCCTATACCGCCCGGGCCGACGTCAAGCTCGCGCGCCTTCTGAAGCGGATCGACTCCTACATCGAGTCGAGAGGGCTTGCCCCGGAAGTGGGTCCGCCCGAGCCCTTCATCCCCTTCTTCTGGCCCGCCCCGGGTCCCGATGCCATCGATCTGAGGGCGCAGGGAATCCGCACGGTGATCTGGGCTACCGGCTTCCGGCGGCGCTATCCCTGGCTGAAGGTCCCGATTCTCGACGCTCGGGGAGAGATCCGGCAGGAGGGTGGCATCACTCCCGCGCGCGGACTCTACGTGCTCGGGCTCCAGTTCCTCCGGCGCCGCAACTCGAACTTCATCGACGGGGTGGGCGCCGACGCGATGGAGCTGGCCGAGCACATCGAAGCGGGCCTCCAGCGGCGCAAAGACGCCATCGCGTAGGTTGGCGGCTTTCCCTCCGGCCCTGCGTATTCTCAGGAGTGAGAGTTGCCGGGTCGGTACCCGGGGAATATACAAGGAGGTTCGAGAGATGTCACAGGCTGCGGTGGAGTCCAAAGGGGCCAAAAAAGAACGCGGACCGCTGAACGGCGTCGATACCCCGGCGCTTTTCGCGACCATCAACGCGGTGCGGGACCAGCCCGAGCTCGCCAAGTTCAAGTTTCGCGCGTCGAGCCGCTGGCTCGAGGGCACGCACAGCCGGGCCAGGAGCGAAGGCTTCTTCGGTGCCGGCGGCGAGCACCAGCACGCGTCGGAGTGGCGGTTCGACTCCGACCATCCCGCGGTTCTCGTGGGAAAGGACCAGGGTCCTCTTCCGATCGAGTACCTGCTGTACGGGCTTCTCGCCTGCATCACCTCGGGAATCGGCAACATCTCCGCCGCCCGCGGCGTGAAGCTCACGGAGGTCGAGTCCACCATCGAGGGCGATATCGACCTTCGAGGGATTCTCGGGCTCTCGAACGAGGTGCGCAACGGCTACCAGAGCCTCAAGGTTGAATTCAAGATCAAGGGCGATGCGCCGAAGGAGAAGCTCCGCG
>DAISKN010000074.1:0-15503 GCA_036820975.1 Acidobacteriota bacterium
AAATCCACAAATACAATTAAATCAGAGCTTTGGACGGATACGATCGCCCCAGGGCCTCCCGAATCCGAGCGAGGAGCGCTTTCGTTTTTTCTACTCCCTGCGCCTCCGAAAGGGTCTCCCCCTCGTACTCGATCCCCACGTAGCCGCGATAGCCGGCATCGAGCACGATCCGCATCATCTTCATGAAGTCCGTGTGGATCTCGTCGCCGTTCTCGCCGAAGTCATGGGACTTCGCGCTGACCGCGCGGGCGAAGGGCATGAGCTCGGCGACACCCTGGTAGCGGTCGTACCACTCCTCGGGAGTTTCTCGAAGGCGAAAGTTCCCGAAGTCGGGAAGCGTCCCGACCCGAGGATGGGCGACGCGCTTCATCACCCCGGCGAGCCAGGTCCCGTTCGAGGACAGACCGCCGTGGTTCTCGACGAGGACCCCGATCCCGTGCGGGTCGGCGAGCTCGCAGAGGCTCCGAAGTCCGTCGGCGGCGAGCTTTTCCTGCTCCTCGTAAGGGAGGTCGGGATGGCTCCGGGCGTTGACGCGCACGGAGTGGCAGCCGAGGGTCGCCGCGGCCACGACCCACTTCCGGTGGTTCTCGACCGCGCGAGCTCTCCCGCTCGCCGCCGGATCGCCGAGATCGCCCTCGCTGTCGCACATGATGAGAAGGCTCCGGACGCCCTCGTCCTCGGTCCTGAACTTCATCTCCCGCAGGAAGCCCGCGTCTTCCGCCTTGTCCATGAAGAACTGGTTCACGTACTCGACGGCGTCGAGGCCGTAGTCCCTCCGCGCCCTCGTGATGAAATCGAGGTGGGTCAGGGCGCCGGAGAACAGAGCCCGGTGGAACGACCACTCCGCGAGCGAGATGCGGAAGAGGGGCTCCGCGGAAACGCCCAGGAAAGCGAAGCCGGAAACCCCCGAAATCGAAGCTTCGATGAAATCTCGTCGGTCCATTCCGGGATTGTATAATTTCCTTCTTGCGAGATGAGAGCGCGAACCCGACGCTGGTGCTCGTTTCCGCTCCCCAGCTTCGCCCGGCGGAGATCGAGCGCGTCCGTTCGCTCGCGGCGGAGGGAGCGACGGTCGTCGCCTGGCAGCACAGCCCGATCGTCCAGGATCGCTTTCGCAGTCCCGACGTCCAGGGAGCTCTGAGAGCCGCGTCGATCGATTCGGCCACCCTTTCGGAGCTCCTTGCCGCCGACTTCGAGCTCGACGAAGCGGTGATCGCCTGGATGAAAGAGCTCGGCCGGAAGGCGTTTCGCGATCGGTTCCGCTGGGGCCCTCTCGTCCTCTGGTGGTGGGCCGAGGTCTACCTCTATCACGAGACGCCTCTTCGACTCATCGTGCGGGACATCGAGGCGATGAGCCTTCTCTACGATCGAAGGCGCCCCGAGCGCGTCGTTCTGGTACGGCCGGTACGGGCGCTCGAAGCGGCGGCGAGAAGCCTGGCGGAGCGCGTGGAGGTTCTGGGAGAGCCGGTTCCCGGCCCGCCCTTCCGGGGGAGGACGAAAGCGCTCTATGTTCTGGATCTCTTGAAGATGCTGGGAACCGGGGTGAAGTCCTTCTTCCGGACCCCGCCCGTCCCGACGAGCGGGAGCCCGCGGGTACTCTTCCTGACTCACGCTTCCATGTGGCGCGGGACGAGGGAGATGTACTTCGACGACATCCTGCCCGGGGTCTCTTCGCGCGCGGCCGCGATCGTCGTCGCCTTCGGGCCTCCGGTTCCCTTCCGGAAGAGAGGGATCGCGGCCTGGCTTCGCGACCTCCTCGAGATCGAACCGAAGGGCCTTCCGTATGTTGCCATCCGTCGTTATTTTTCTCCGCGGCTCTGCCTCCGGCTCACCCGCGAGTTTCTCCGGGTAGGCGCTCTCTTTCGAGAGTTCCGACGAAGTCCGGAGGTTGCGCGAGCGCTCTCTCACCGGGGAGTTCCGCTCGGGCCCGAGGCCATGGCCTCGTTCCGCGACACCTTCCTCCGGCAGTTCCCCTGGACGATGCGCTCGTATCTTGAGGTCGACGCCGTCCTCGATCGGGAGAAGCCGGACGTCCTCGTCCTCTACGCCGAATCGAGCGGCCTCGGCCGCGCGGCGGTCGCCGCCGGGCGCGCCCGCGGGGTTCCCTCCGTCGCGGTACAACACGGGATCATGTACCCCCAGTACTACTCCCACGAGCACGCTCCCGACGAGCTCGAAGGGGATCCCGTCCCGATTCCGAGCCGTACCGCGGTCTTCGGAAATCTCGCGAAAAAACTCCTGATCGAGCGGGGAAGCTACCCCGAGGATCGGATCGTGGTGACGGGAAGCCCCAAGTTCGACGCGCTGGTCAAGGGCGCTTCCGGGTACGATCCCGCCGGGACGCGGAGAGCTCTCGGAGTCCCCGAGGGCGCGCGGTTCCTCGTTCTCGCGACGCGTTGGTCCGCGGTCTCGCCGGTTTTCGAGGAGCTGGTCCGCGCGGTCGAAAGTCTTCCGGGCGTTTTCCTCTTCGTGAAGCCCCACCAGGCGGAATCCCCGCTGCCGTATCGAGAGGTGGTCCTGCGCCTCTCCGCCGAGCGCACCCGCATCCTTCCACCGGAGAAGGACCTGCTCGAGCTGCTCTTTGCCTCGGATGGATTGATAACGGTAGACTCCTTTGCTTCCTCGGAAGCGCTCGTTCTGGGACGGCCGGTCCTGGTGCTGAACCTCCCCGGAAACCTCGGTCCCCTGGTGGACCGGGGGGTGGCTCTCGGCGTACTGCGAGGGGAATCGATCGCGAAAGCTCTCGAAGCCCTGCTGTTCGACCCCGAGGCGGCGCGCGCGCTCGAGACGAAGCGCAAGGAGTACATCCGGGAGTTCGCTTTCGGAGCCGACGGACGCTCGACGGAGCGGATCGTGGAGTGCATTCTGAACGTTCTGAACGAGACCAAGACCGGAGAACCATGAGCACGATTTCGATCGCCGGCCGCGAGGTGGGGGGGGACCGACCCTGCTTCGTTCTCGCGGAGGTGGCCTCGGCTCACCAGGGGGAGGCCGTCCAGGCGCTCGCCCTCGCGAGGCAGGCGAAGGCGGCGGGAGCCGACGGGGTCAAGTTTCAGTTGTTTCGCTCCCGAGATCTCATCGCCCCGAACGACCCGAGGTTCTCGACGTTCCAGCAGATCGAGCTCTCGATTTCGGACTGGGAGCAGGTTCTTACGGAGAGCCGATCCCTCGGGCTCGCCCTGTTCGGGGAGCTCTTCGACCGCGAGAGCCTGGAGCTCGCCGAACGCCACGATCTCGCGGCGTACAAGATCCACTCGACCGACATCGAGAACCCGGAGTTCATCCGCGCCGTCGCCGCCACCGGGAAGCCCCTTCTCCTCGCGACCGGCGGCTCGGGCCTGGGTGCCGTCGAGTCGGCGATCGAAGTCGCGCGCACCGAGGGGAACGACCGGCTCATGCTTCTGCACGGCGTCCAGAACTTCCCGACGCGCATCGAGGACTCGCACCTCCGCTTCATCGCCACCCTGAAGAGCACCTTCGGACTTCCCGTGGGTTTTCTCGACCACGTCGACGGAGGCTCCGCCATGGCGGTGGCGCTTCCCGCGCTCGCCGTCGCTTTCGGGGCGGATCTCATCGAGAAGCACCTCACCCTCGACCGATCGTCCAAGGGATTCGACTACGAATCCGCTCTGGAGAAGGGCACGTTCGCCTCGATGGTGGAGCTCATCCGCGATTCGGAGAAAGCCTTCGGGAGTCCGAAGCTCCCTTCGGGCGCGAGCGCTTCCCGCTACCACCGTCTGATGCGCCGCGCGATCCTGAGCCGCGTCGAGCTGAAGAAGGGAGAGCCGCTGACCCGGGAAATGCTTGCGTTTCTCCGCTGCGAGACCGGCCTTCCGCCCTACGACCTGCCGCGTCTTCTGGGGAGGAAGCCCCGCCGTAACGTGGCGCCCTGGGAGCCGCTCTCGGAGGACCTCTTTGAGTAGCCAAGTCCTCATCGTCGTCTCCGCGAGGATGCGATCCTCGCGGCGCCCGGGGAAAGCGGTGGCGCCGCTCTCGGGAAAGCCTCTCCTCGAGCACCTTCTCGAGCGCGTCTCTTCGCTCGGCGGTCCCTCGCGGGTGGTGCTCGCGACTTCCGTCGACCCGGCGAACGACGCACTCGTCGACCTGGCGGAAAGACTCGGCGTCGCTGCCTTCCGGGGAGACGAGGACGACGTTCTCGGCCGCTACGTCGAGGTCGCGCGGAAGTGGAATGCCGCGCACGTGGTCCGGGTCACCGGCGACAATCCACTGACCGATCTCCCCCTCATCGAAAGCCTCTCCCGCCGCCACCTCGAGGGGGACGCGGACTACACCTACGTCCCGGGAGATGCCTTGTTGATGGGGATCCTCTCCGAGGTAAGCTCCCGGAGGGCGCTCGAGACCAGCCACCGGGAAGGGGAGGACAGGCACCGATCGGAGCTCGTCACCCTCTATATCAAGGAGAACCCCGATAAGTTCAGAATCGAGCGCGCGGAGCTTCCCCGGGAGCTCTATCGACCGGAGTACCGGCTCACGGTGGACGAGCCCGAGGACGTGGTGCTGATGGAGCGCATCTTCGATAAACTCTATCGACCGGGAAGAATTCTACAAACGATCGAAGCCATCCGGCTTCTCGATTCCGAGCCCGATCTCGCGGCGATCAACGCCCGCATCCAGGCGAGCCAGGTGAACGTGAGATCGGTCGCTCTCGACGAAACGACGCAGCCTGCCGGAGAATCCGGCCGCACGCGGGGGCTCCGTCCCCGCGAGCATTGAGGGACGGGATGAAAGCAGTAAACTTCGGCGGGCGGCTCATCGGCGACGGCCATCCGGCGTTCGTCATCGCCGAGGCCGGCGTGAACCACAACGGTGATCTCGATCTCGGCCGCGCCCTCATCCGCGAGGCGGCGGCCGCGGGCGCCGACGCCATCAAGTTCCAGAGCTACAAGGCGGGGAAGATCTCCACGAAGACCGCGCCCCGCTATTGGGTAGAGGCCAACGATCCGACGGGGAGCCAGTTCGATACGTTCAAGAAGCTCGACTCCTTCGGCCCGGAAGACCATCGGGAGCTCTTCCGCTGCGCCCGGGAAGAAGGGATCCTGTGCTTTTCGGCCCCGTTCGACGACGAGGCGGTCGACATGCTCGACGAGCTCGGCGCCCCGGGCTTCAAGATCGCATCCGCCGATCTCACCGACTATCCGCTCCTCGAGAGGGCGGCCTCGAAGGGCAAGCCAGTCATCCTGTCCACCGGCCTCGCCACCATCGCCGAGATCGGCGAGGCGATCGAAGTGGTCCGCCGGACGGGGAACGACCAGCTCGTCCTCCTGCACTGCACTCTCCAGTACCCCTGCGCTCCCGAGAACGCGAACCTGAGAATGATGCTCCACATGAAGGCGGCGTTCCCGGACGTTCCCGTCGGTCTCTCCGACCACACCCTCGGCATCGCCGTCCCCCAGGCGGCGGTGGCGCTCGGCGCGGTCGCGATCGAGAAGCACTACACCGTCGACAAGTCCCTTCCGGGGAGCCCCGACCACTACCTCTCGGTCGATCCGCGCGATCTGAAGGAGATGGTCGCGGGAATCCGCACCATCGAGAAAGCGATGGGGCTGTCCCTCAAAGGACCGGTCGAAGCGGAGTCCCAGGCCTACAAATTCGCGCGCCGGAGCGTCGTTTCCAGGGCTGCCATCCCGCGGGGGACCGCGATCACCCGGGACATGCTCACCTTCAAGCGCCCGGGCACCGGAATCTATCCGAAGCACGTGGACGTCGTCGTGGGGCGCACCGCGAAAGTCGACATCCCGGAGGACACCGTCCTCGAGTGGAGCATGATCTGATGCGGATCGTTTTCGTGGTCCCCGCGAGAGGCGGCGATCACGAGGTTCCCTACCTCAACATCAAGAAGCTCGGAGCCCATCCGCTCATCGGCCATACGCTTTCGGAAGCCAGGAAGAGCCGCCACCTCGATCGTCTCATCGTTTCGACCGATCACCCCAAGGTGAAGGAAGTGGCGGAAGAGTACGGGGCCGAAGTGCCTTTCCTCCGTCCCGCGGAGCTTGCGTCCGATTCGGCGGAGCTCAAGGCGATCGTCCGGCACGCGGTCGAGTTCCTCGAAGGGAGAGAAGGGATCCGGTTCGACGTCGTGGTGACGCTCCAGGCGACCTCCCCCTTCCGGAGCGCGAGGCAGATCGACGAGGCCATCGACACGCTCCTTTCGAAGGGGCTCGACTCGGTCATCTCCCTCAAGGAGCTCCGTTCCCTCACCTGGAGAATGCGCGGAGGCAAGCTCGAGCCGCTCTTCGAGCGCGCGAGCCGGAGAGAAGAGCTCGAGCCGCTCTATCAGGAGGACGGAGCCATCCGCGTCCTGCGCCGTGAAGTTCTCGATTCGGAGGAAAGGCTGGGGAAGAAGGTCGGCCACGTCCTCATGGACAAGATGTCCTCGCTCACCGTCCACGACATCTACGATTTCTGGCTGGCCGAGAGGCTCGAGAACATGCCGCGGGTGCTCTTCCGCGTGGACGGCGGGGGCGAGATGGGAATGGGCCACGTCTATCGGAGCCTGGCGGCGGCGGAAGCGCTGGTCAAGCTCAGGCCCACCGCGGACATCTGCTTCCTCATGCGGGCGGACCGTCCCGAGGGAGCGCAGTACGTCTCGCGCAAGGGATATCAGGTGAGGGTTCTCTCCGGAGGCGAGGCGAGCGCGCTTCCGGCGATCCGGGACTACTCCCCCAACCTCATCGTGAACGACCTCCCCTCGGTCAACGACGCCTACCTGCGATCGCTCGCGAAGCTCGGCGCCTCCACGGTGAACTTCGTCGACTCCCTCGCCGACATCGAAAAGCCGCAGGAGGTGGCCGCGGTCATCGTCGCTGCGCTCGCCGACGAGCAGGTAGAGCTCGAGGACTACTACGCCGGGCCCGCCTTCGCCATTCTCCGCGAGGCGTTCCAGAAGCAGAGCGCCGATATCGCCGAGCGGGGGCGCCGGGTGGTGCTCTCCTTCGGGGGAAGCGATCCCCAGAAGCTCACGCTCAAGGCGCTCTCGGCACTGGCGCCGCTCGCGGCGTCGGTCAGAGACCTCGAGGTCACCGCCGTGCTGGGGCCGGCCTTCGGCCATCGCCGGGAGCTCGACGAGCTCCTGGAGCGTCTTCCCTACCGGCCGAGGATCCTGAGCCACGTCGAGCACATGGCCGACATCCTGGTGGAGGCGGACCTCGTCCTCTGCTCCGGGGGCATGACGGTCTTCGAGATCGCCGCCCTCGGGCGGCCGGGGCTGGTGCTCTGTCAGAACGCCAAAGAGGAAGCGCGGATGCGGCGGTTCGCGCGGGACGGGAGCATCCTGCACCTCGGCCTGGGAACGGAAGTCGGGGAGAACGTCATCCGCGACGGCGTTTCCCGGCTCCTCCTCGACCGCGAGGCGCGCCTGCGGATGAGCGAGGCGGGAACGTTGCTGGTCGACGCGCACGGCGCGAGCCGCGTGGCGAACGTCATGAAAGAAGAAAGTCAGCGGGGCCCGGCGAACGGAGGCCGACGAGAATGAAAGTCCTTATCACCGGAGGAGCCGGGTTCATCGGCTCCCATCTTTCGGAGGCGCTCCTCGAGCGCGGCGACGAAGTCCACGTGCTCGACGACCTCTCCACCGGGAGCATCGACAACATCGAGCACCTCAAGGGCAAGAAGGGCTTCCGCTACACCATCGATACGGTAATGAACGAGCCCGCGACTGCGGAGCAGGTGGACCGGGTGGACGTCGTCGTGCACCTCGCGGCGGCCGTGGGCGTGCGCCTCATCGTGGAAAGCCCGGTGCACACCATCGAGACCAACGTCCACGGAACCGAGACGGTGCTGAAGCTCGCGAACAAAAAGAAAAAGCGCGTGCTCCTGGCGTCGACCTCCGAGGTCTACGGCAAGAGCGTCGAGTTCCCGTTCCGCGAGGACTCGGATCTGGTCATGGGGCCGACGACCAAAGGACGCTGGAGCTACGCCTGCTCGAAGGCCATCGACGAATTTCTCGCCCTCGCGTACTACAAAGAGAAGAAGCTGCCGGTCACCGTGGTGCGTCTCTTCAACACCGTAGGCCCGCGCCAGACGGGGCGGTACGGAATGGTGATCCCGAACTTCGTCCGGCAGGCTCTCGCGGGGGCGCCGTTAACCGTCCACGGCGACGGGAGCCAGAGACGGTGCTTCACCGACGTCTCGGACGTGGTGCGGGGGCTTCTGGGCCTCATCGAGCACGAGGGCGCCGTCGGCGAGGTCTTCAACATCGGCTCGCAGCAGGAGATCTCGATCCTCGATCTCGCGAAGAAGGTGAAGGCGGCGACGAAGAGCACCTCCGAGATCGTCTTCGTTCCCTACGAGCAGGCGTACGAGGAAGGCTTCGAGGACATGCAGCGGCGCATTCCCGACATCAGCAAGATCGAGAAACTCGTGGGCTACAGGCCCACGGTGAGCCTCGAGAAGATTCTCGAGCGCGTGATCGAGCACCTCTCGACGAGCTGATGCCCCGCTTTCGAGACCGGGGGTGGCTTCTCGCCACCCTCCTCCTGGCCGCGGCCCTCAGGCTCTACGGCATCGGGCACGGCCTTCCGTTCGTCTACAACCCCGACGAGGCCAACATCATGGCCCGCGCGCTCTCGGTCGCCCGCGGTCTCGACCCGGAGTACTACCTCTACCCGAGCTTCTTCTTCTACTTCCTGTTCGCGGTGATGGGCGGCCTGTTCGTCGTCGGGAGGGCGGTCGGGCGCTACTCCGATCTCTCCGCGTTCGAGGCGAGGTTCTTCGAGGATCCCACGGATTTCTACCTCGCGGGCCGGCTCGCCGTCGTTCTCCTGGCGCTCGCGACGATCGCTCTCCTCGACCGGCTGGTGTCGAAGCATTTCGGGAAGGTCGCCGGCAGGGCGGCGTCGTTCTTTACCGCCGTCGCCTACTTCCATGCGCGGGACTCCCACTACCTGAAGCACGACGTGCCCGCGGGATTCCTCGTCGTCGCCTTTCTCTGGGCGGCGGACCGGGCGATCTCGCGAAAGGATCTCTCCGGCTACGCGCTCGCGGGCGTCGTCCTCGGAATCGCCTTCGCCACCCATTACTACCTGATCTTCCTGGCCCCGGCCCTGGTTCTCTGCCACCTGGCTTATCGCGGGCGCGAAGGCTTCACCCGCGTCGTGGCCGCGGGAGCGGTATCGGCGGTGACCTTCTTCCTTCTATCGCCTTTCGTCGTCCTGCGGCTTCCGACGGCTCTCGAGCACATGCGGGCGAACCGGCTGGTCGTGATGGACCGGAGCCTCTCCGCTGGGGCCGGGCTCTTTCCGAGCCTCGGCCTCTACGTGGAGTTTCTTCTCGAGCAGGGTCTCGGGTACCTCCTTGCCGCTCTCGTGCTCGTCGGACTCTTCCTGATCGGTTTCCGGGATCGGCGAAGCCTCGCGCTCTGGGCCGCGTTCCCGCTGATGTTCCTCGCGTTCGTCTCCTACACGTTCTTCGCCGGCAGGTACATGAACCCGATTCTTCCCTGCCTGGCGGCCGCGGCGGGGGTCGCGGTCTCCGCCGCTTTCGACCGATTCGGCGCGGCCGCCGCGACGCTCCTGACTCTCGGCGCGGGAATCCAGCCGCTCTACTACGCGGTTCAGGTGGATCGACTCTTCGCTTCCGCGGACACCCGCACTCTCGCCCGCGATTGGGCCGTCCAGAATCTCGCGCCGGGGTCGACGGTCGCGCTCCAGTCCTACTCGGTCCCGCTTCCCCAGTCGAAGGAGAGCTTCCGGGAGAGCCTGGAAGCGAACGAAGCCGCCTCCGAGCTCGAGCGGAAAGGCAAGTACGCGCACCTCCTGCGCGTCGCCGAAGGGGAGGGGAAGTCGTTTCGACTGATCTTTCTCGGGAAGGGGGACGAGCTCAACCGGACCTACGCGGGATACGAGACGCTGCTTCCGGGTCTCGATCCTCTTCGCGCGGTCGGGGTCGCGACGGTCGTTCTCCGCCACCCGCCGACTCCGCCTCCGCCCGAGGTCGAGGCGTTCTTCTCCCGGGTGAAGGCGGAGGGAAGGCTCCTTTCGGCGCTCTCCCCTTTTCGCGGCTCCCCCACGACTCCCTATCTGGACAACGAAGACTGGCCGCCGAGCGGTGCCCTCGCTCACAAGGGCCCGCTCATCGAAATATGGTCTCTCGACGTTCGCTGATCGTAGCCGCCGCGGTGGGCGCCTTCGCCTTCGCGTCGTCCTCGCTCGTCTACCGGAGGGGCGGAGCCCTTCTCATCGACTTCGAGCGGGGGTACGAGGGTGCGTTCGTCGATGGATTTCATCCGAGGGAGAGAGCGGAAGGAAGGTACTTCCGCTGGACCGACGACGCCTCCTACATCGAGCTCCGGAATCTGCCGGCGAAGGGAACGATCGAGGCGGAAGTCCGTCTGCGGACCATCCGTCCCGAGGGGCAGCCCCTCCCCAGCCTCGCGTTCACCGCGAACGGTGTCACGGTCCACCGCGCGGCGGCGCTTCCGGGTGTCGTGACCTATCACTTCCGGCTTCCTTCGAGCTCGTCTCGACTGAGGCTCGGGATCGAGTCGGAGACCTTCGAGGCCGCGGGCGGCCGCAAGCTCGGAGTGCAGGCGCTCGGCATCCGGTTGATGCTCCCGCAGGAGCTCCCTTCGTTCGAAGAGCCGGCCCTCTGGATGTCTCTCGCGGCGATTCTCCTCCTCGGCGCGGGCCTCGCCTCCGGCTTGCCGTTTCCGATCGCGGCTCTGGCCGCGGTCGCGCTCACAGTCCCCTTCGTGTACCTCCTCTCCTTCCAGGCGGTTCGCTTTTCCACGTACCCGCGGGACGTCGCTCTTCTCGCCGAAGCGACCCTCGCCGCCGCCGCCCTCGTTCGAGCGATCCTGAACCGGCTGAGCTGGCTCCATCGGAGCGAGCGGGCTATCGCGACCGCGATCCTCGCGCTTCTGCTTCTGACCAAGATGGGCGCGCTCCCCTATCCGTTGATGCTCAGCTCCGACGCCGATTTCCAGGCGAACCGGATGAGCGAGCTCCTTCAGGGCAACTGGCACCCGACGTCGGTGACCCAGCACGAGCCCCCGTTCCGCATCCCGTATCCCGTCTCGCTGTTCGCGATGGCGGCGCCCCTCGCGAAGGCGGGGGTCGATCTCGTTCCCGCGCTCGAGATCACGACCGGCCTCTTCGACGTGCTCGTCTCCGGGATCCTGATGTTCCTCGGATGGCGCCGGCTCGACGATTTCCGGGCCGGGGCGCTCGCGGCGATCCTGTACCAGCTCGTGCCGATGAACATGCTGTCTTTCTCCGCGGGGAACTTCACCAATCTCTTCGCCGTCGCGATGCTGACCTGCGCGTTCGCGTTCCTGTCCGTGGGCGCCTCGCTCGCGGCAGGGTTCGCCACTCTCCTGGCGCTGACCGCGCACTTCGGAATGCTCCTCGAAGGCATCGTCCTCTGGCCCCTCTGGCTCCTTCTCTTGTGGATGGCGCCGAAGCCGGCAGTCGATCGCCGTGCCCGGTTGACGGTCGCGGTCCTCGCGGCCTTCCTTCTCGCCGGGATCTACTATCTCGGCTATCTCGAGCTCATTACCAGCCAGTACGGCCGCGCGCTCTCGACGGACAGCGCGGGGGCTTCGGCCGCGTTCCTGGGCGAACAGCTCGGCTTCGTGTTTCTCGCGACGGCTGCCCTCGGATGTCTCACTTTCGTACGCGAGCCCCTCGCCGCGGGATGGCTCGCGGCGACGCTCTTTTTCTTCGGCGTCGACCTATGGACAGGGCTCGAGATTCGTTACTGGCTCCAGGCACTCCCGCTTCTTGCCCTTTTCTCGGGAGCGTACCTTTCGCGGGCGTTGGATCGAAGCGCTCTCGGAAAGGCGGCGGCCCTCGGCGCCCTCGCCTACATGGGCTTCGTCGGGATGCGAACGCTCTTCGAGTGCATGGTCTACCGTTATCATTGAGTGTAGCGATGCCGCGGGGCACAACCCCGCCGGCACCGGCGTTTTCGGCGCATTCAGGTGGCGCGCCGGGCTCGCTCCGCTCGCGCAGGGTGCGGATCGGGTGGTTCAGCACCTGCGAGGGATATTCTTGGGCCATTCCTGGATCGAGATCGATGAGCGGCGTCTTCACGAGAACGCCCTGCACTTCCGGAGAATCCTCGGAAGCGGGACGAAGCTCATGGCGGTCGTCAAGGCGAACGCCTACGGCCACGGAGCGGACCTCGTGGTGCCTCTCCTGAGGAAGGACGTGGATTGGTTCGGGGTCGACTCGCTGGAGGAGGCCGAAGAGATTTCGTCCAAGGGAGTCTCGGAGCCGATTCTTATCCTGGGCCACACCGAGCCCGCGGACGCCGACCGCGTTGTCGCCGGGGGGTTCCGTCAGGTCCTGTTTCGTCGAGACGTTGCGGAGGCGCTCTCGAGGGCGGCGAAGAGGCGGAAGAAGCCGGCACGCGTTCATCTGAAAGTGGAGACGGGACTGAACCGTCTGGGAGTCGAGCCCCGGGAGCTCGCGGACCTGATCGCGGACCTCGACGGCCTCGAGGTCGAAGGCATCTACACTCACTTCGCCGACGTGGAAGAGCCCCAATCCACCCTCTACCGGAAACAGATCGAAACGCTTCGCGAGGCCGTCGAGTTTCTTGGAGGAGAACCCCTCGTGCATGCGCTACCGACCGCGGGGGCGCTTCTTCATGCCGAAAGCGCGCTCGCCATCGCGCGCGTCGGGATCGGGCTCTACGGAATCTGGCCGTCTCCGGCGACCCGCCGTGCGGCGGAAGGAGCCGGCTCGGTCGCCCCGGTTCTTACGTGGAAGAGCCGGCTGGCACAGGTGAAAACCGTCCCCCCGGGCGGGACCGTCGGCTACGACGTGACCTATCGAGCTCCGACCGAACGGCGAATCGCGGTCGTTCCCGTCGGCTACTCCGAGGGCTACGATCGGAGGCTCTCGAACCGGGGCCGAGTGCTCGTGCGCGGCAGTAGCGCTCCGGTCGTCGGCCGCGTCGCGATGAACATGTTCATGGCGGACGTCACCGAGGCGAACGCGCGGGAGGGCGATGAGGTGGTTCTCATCGGTGAGCAAGGCGAGGCGCGAATCGACGTGGAGGAGATCGCGGAATCGATCGGCACCATCGCCTACGAAGTCCTCGCCCGGCTGAGCCCTCGCCTACCCCGGCGGCTCGTCGGGATCCGTCCCTCTGAGCATCCTCGCGAGCGGTAATCATGGATCGGGCATGTTAGAATCGCCGCCTAGGTCCGGCTCGACCTACCATGATCGACAGGACGCTCGCGCACTACACCATCACCGAGCAGCTGGGAGGCGGCGGTATGGGTGTGGTGTACGTCGCCGAAGACACCCGGCTATCGCGGAAGGTGGCTCTCAAGGTGCTGCTCGCGGAGATCGCCGCGGAGGAAATGGGATTCCAACGCTTCCAGCGGGAAGCGAAGACAATAGCCGCCCTCAATCACCCCAACATCGTTCAGATCTATTCCGTCGAGGAAGCCGAAGGAGTCCACTTCATCACCATGGAGCTCGTCCGGGGGAAGACCCTGGCGGCGCTGCTCCCCGCGGGCGGCTTTCCCTCGACCCGTTTTTTCGAGCTCGCCATTCCTCTCGTCGATGCCGTGGCGGAGGCGCACGGAGCTGGCATCATTCATCGCGATCTGAAGCTCGAGAACGTGATGTTGAGCGACGAGGGGCGTGTGAAGGTGCTCGACTTCGGTCTTGCGAAACCCGAGCGAGGACTCGTCCGGGGAGGCGCGGGTAGCGAGTTTCCGACCGAGGCCCAGACCGACCGCGGCGAGATCCTGGGAACCGCCGCTCACATGTCGCCGGAGCAGGCGGAAGGGAAGGTGCTCGACCATCGATCGGATATTTTCTCCCTCGGTATCATGTTCTACGAGATGTTGTCCGGGAAGCTGCCTTTCTCCGGCGGCAGCCCGACGGCGATTCTCTCCTCGATCCTCAAGGACGCTCCCAAGCCTCTGCAGGAGCATCGCCCGGATATCCCTCGAGAGCTGGCCAGGATCGTCCATCGTTGTCTCGCCAAGGACCCGCGTCGACGGATACAGACCGCCGTCGACGTGGGCAACGAGCTCGAGGAGCTCCGCCAGGAGCTCCCGTCGGGAGAGTTGGAGGAGAAAGCGGAGACCCCTGTTGTTGCCTCGAAGAAGTGGCTCGTGACGGCGTCGCTCGCCGCGCTCGTGTGCCTGGTTGCGGTATTCGCGCTCGTTCGCCGAAGCCCGATCGGCGGCAGCATCCCTCGCTTGACCAATCCCGTTCAGATCACCTCCGCCCGTGGGGTCGAGACGTCGCCCACCTGGTCGCCCGATGGAGGCCGAATCGCATTCGTGTCGGATCAGGACGGGGACTCGGACATCTGGGTGGCTCACATTCGTGGAGGCGCCCCGGTGAATCTTACGGCCGATCGCCCTCGAAGCGACCGCTATCCGAGCTGGTCCCCGGATGGAAGTCAGATCGCTTTTGGTTCCGGCCGGGAGACGGTGGTGATGCCCGCGGTGGGAGGAGCCGCGCGTACGGTGCTGGCGCCGAAGGATCTCGTGCTCACGAGGGATTCGGATTGGTCGGCCGACGGAACCAGGCTGGCGGTTTCCTTCTGGATTGCCGGGGGCATGGCGATCGAGATCGTCTCTCTGAGGACGATGGAAACCGAGCGACTGGAGCTTCCGCAGACTTGCGAAGACATGAGCTGGGCTCCCAACGGACGAGACTTCGCTTGCGTCGATGCGGGACAGCAAAATTGGGCGGTGTCGCGTCCCTGGATCTTTTCTCCGGGCCGAGAGCCCATCGTCCTGCTCGACGACGGGTCGAACTCCAGAAATCCCACGTGGTCCGACGATGGGAGCACGCTTTTCTTCCTCTCCAACCGAGGCGGGAGCATGGACCTTTGGCAGCAGCGCCTCAGCGCCGATGGAACTTCGAAAGGGGATCCGGAGCCCTTGACGACGGGAGTCGGGATGCGGAGCGCGGCGTTCTCTCCCGACGGGAGGAAGATCGCGTACTCGCAGGGCCGCACCGTGGCCAATGTCTGGCGGGTGCCTGTCCTACGCGAGCGCGCATCGACCTGGGCGGATGCGCAGCAAATCACGCTCGACCAGGCGTACATCCGCTATCTCGCTCTAACGCCGGATGGACGAAGCCTAATCGTGGATTCGGATCGGGATGGACGCCACCATCTTTGGGTTCTCCCGTCCGAAGGCGGGGAGATGTTGCAGCTCACTGCAGGTCCGGCCCCCGACCTTTGCCCCGCGGTATCCCCGGACGGAAAGGAGGTCGCATTCTATTCCTGGCGTACGGGGAACCGGGACATCTTCGTCATGCCCATCGGAGGTGGACCGCCCCGTCCTCTCGTCTCGCACCCCGGTCACGACATCCAGCCTTCGTGGTCTCCAGACGGTCGAGAGATTACCTTCACCTCGAATCGAAGCGGAAACAACGAGATCTGGGTGGTTTCCGCCCAAGACGGGGAACCTCGTCAGATGACCAGCCACCCCGCTCTCGACCAGTCCTCCACCTGGGTGCCGGACGGCCGGGGGCTCATCTTCGAAACGTGGAGGGAGGGTAGCC
>DAISKN010000075.1:0-15488 GCA_036820975.1 Acidobacteriota bacterium
CCTCAAGGCGTTGAGCTCCCAGGCGGCGGAGCTCATGTTCGCGACCGGGGCTTTCCACCACAAGGAGAAGGCCCGGTTGATGTCCCGCCTGGTTGCGCTCGCGCCTCGGAGCCTCCGCCGGGTCTTCTTCTGCAACTCGGGAACGGAGTCGGTCGAGGCGGCGCTCAAGCTCGGCCGCCTCTCCACGGGCAGACACGGCGTCGTTTCTTTCAAGCGGAGCTTCCACGGAAGGACCTTCGGCGCGATGAGCGCGAGCTTCCAGCCGAAGCATCACGAGATGTTCTCTCCCGTCCTCGAAGGGGTGCGTTTCGCCCCCTACAACTCCGTCGATTCGCTCGAACGGAATCTGTCGGAGGACGTCGGCTGCGTGCTTCTGGAGCTCGTGCAGGGCGAGGGCGGCGTGCACCCCGCCGAGCCTCGGTTCGTCGCAACGGTGGCGAAGCTTTGCGGGGAAAGAGGCATCCTGCTCGTCGTCGACGAAGTGCAGACGGGCTTCGGCCGCACCGGGCGGCTCTTCGCTTGCGAGCACTTCGGCCTCGAGCCCGACCTGCTGTGCCTCGCCAAGGCCATCGCCGGCGGGTTTCCCATGGGGGCTCTCCTCGCGGGCGATCGCGTCCAGGCGCCGGTGGGAGCGCACGGCTCGACGTTCGGCGGCAATCCCCTCGCCTGCGCGGTCGCGAACCGGGTGCTCGACCTTCTCCTCGAGAACGCTCTGCCGGAAAGAGCGAGCGAAATCGGAGGGAGCTGGCTGGCACGACTGAGAAGGATTGAGTCGCCGGTCATCGAGGAGGTCCGCGGTTTGGGCCTGATGGTCGGAATCCAGCTGCGAGAGCGGGTCGCCCCCTACCTCGACGCCCTGGCCCGCTCCGGCGTGCTGGCACTAGCCGCAGGCCCGAAGGTCTTGAGACTCCTCCCTCCGCTGACCATCGACGAGAGGGACCTCGAGACCGTCACAGAAGTGCTGGAGAGAGTTCTAGGCGAGGCTCAACTTAGGGAGGACTCTTGACGCAAAGGCGCGAAGACGCAAAGGAAGACCAAGAGAATCTCCGATCTTCTTTGCGCCCTTGCCCCTTTGCGCCTTTGCGGTGAAACGCTTCCCTGCGGTAAAGAAAGCTACTCTCGCCGCAGGGCTTCCACCGGGCTGGAGCGCGCTGCCTGGATCGCCGGGTAGAGACCGAATCCGATCCCCGTCGCCGCGGCGAGGACCAGCGCCGCAGCGATCGCGCGAAGGCTCACCGCCGTCGGCCAGCCGGCGTAGATCGAGATGCCGAGCGCGAGACCGAACCCGAGCACGATCCCAGCCACTCCCCCGACGATCGTCAGCAACAGCGCCTCGGCGAGGAACTGACGGGTGATGTCCTCCCGGCTCGCGCCCAGCGACCGCCGGATTCCTATCTCGCGCACGCGCTCGGTGACGTTCGCCAGCATGATGTTCATGATGCCGATGCCCCCGACGAGGAGCGAGAGCGCCGCGACGGCGCCCACGACGACGTTGAACTGGAACCGGGCGCGCTCGTAGCCCGCGAGCAGCTCCTGGGGAACCACGAGCTCGAAGTCGAGGGCTCCCCGGTGCCGGCGGCGGACGACGCTCTCGATGAGCCTCGCGGAGTCGCGCACCTTACCGGCGTCGTCGATGCGGACGGCAATCTCGTCCACGAGTCCCCGCTCGCGCGGCATGCAGGAGAGCGGGACGAAGGCGACGCGGTTCAGGTTGCGCCCCGACATCCTTCCGCCCTGGCGCGAGAGCTCCCGCGGCTCGAGCGCGCCCACCACCGAGTACCATTCGTCTCCGATCCGGACACCGGACCCCACGGGCTCGTCATAGGGAAAGAGCAGCTCCCGGAGCTCGTGCCCGAGCACGATGACCCGCTTCGCGTCCGAGACGTCGGCGTCGGCCACGAAGCGCCCGCCCGCGAGCGCCAGCTCCTCGGTTCGCGCGAACGAGGGCGTCGTCGCGAGGATGGTCGCTTCCGCCCGCCGCTCGCCGTTCGCGATCTGCTCGGACGCCGTCCGAACCGGGGCGAGACTCTCCACGTTGGGAGAGACCTCGGAGATGGCGTCGGCGTCCGCGAGCGAGAGCCCGGGCGATTGCAGCCGAGAGGACTCCACCTCGGTCGAGCGCGAGAGCGGTCCCGCGCGAACGGTGACCCGGTTGATGCCCAGCCGCCCGACCTCGGCCAGGATCTCGCGCCTCGCGCCCTCCCCCACCGAAAGCATCGCCACCACCGCCGCGACTCCGAACACGATCCCGAGCGCGGAGAGAGTCGAGCGCAGCTTGTGAATCGCGAGCCCGCGAATCGCGAGCTGAATCAGGCTCCTCGTGGTCATCGGACGCGGCGGTCGCTCTCGAGCCTTCCGTCGGAAAGCGAGAGCACCCGGTCCGCCCTCCCGGCGATGGCGGGATCGTGAGTCACGAGCACCAGGGTCCGTCCCTCGGCGGGAAGCTCCGTCAGGAGTCCGAGCACTTCCTCGCCCGTTCGCGAGTCGAGGTTCCCCGTGGGCTCGTCGGCCAGAAGGAGCTCGGGCTCGTTGACCAGGGCCCGGGCGAGCGCCGCCCGCTGCGCCTCCCCGCCGGAGAGCTCTCCCGGTTTATGGGAGGCCCGCTCCAGGATTCCGAGACGGTCGAGAAGGCGATCCGCCCGCTCCCTCCATTCGGCCTCCGGCCGGTCGCCGTAGACGAGCGCGGTCTCGACGTTCTCCCGGACCGTCATCTGCGGAATGAGGTTGAACGACTGGAAGAGGAACCCGATCATCCGGTTCCGCAGCCGGCTCTGGGCGCGATCGTCGAGCGCACCGGTATCTTTCCCGTCCAGCAGGATCTTGCCGCTCGAGGGAAAGTCGAGACACCCGATGAGGTTCAGGAGCGTCGATTTGCCCGAGCCCGATCGCCCGATCACCGCGACGAAGCTGCCGCGCTCGATCCGCAGGCTGATGGAGTCGAGGGCTACGATCTCTTTGCCCGTCAGGCGATGGACGCGTCGCGCCTCGACGGTCTCGACGATGGGAGTCTGAGACAAGCGCGAGCGTCCCAACTCAGAAGTCAGGGCTCGCGGGCGCTCGTGTCGGCGTTTTCGGCGTCTTCTTCAGGGGGTGCTACGACGTCGAGAAACCCCGGGAAGTTCTCGCCGCCGAGAGGCCGTCCCTCGTCCGCGGGATCTCCGAGGAGCACGAGTTCGCCGGCCTCGACCCCCGTCCCGATGACGATGTGGTTCTCGTTGCTCGGCCCCACCAGCACCTCGCGCGCCGAAGGAGTCCCTCCGTCCATGACGTAGCAGTAGTGCTTTCCGCCGCGCTCGAAGACCGCCTCGAGCGGGACGTAGACCGCGCTCGCCAGGCGCTCCACCAGGAGGTCCACCCTCGCCGACATACCCGGCCGGAGCCTCTGGTCCGCCTCGTCTACCATGATGGTGACGGTGAAGTATTTCCCCGCCCTCAGCCCCTCGTCCTCCTGGGCCAGAGTTCCGATGTAGTCCACTCCTCCCCGGAGCTCGAGCTCGGGATAGGCATCGACCGAGATCACCACCTGCTGGTTCTTCTCGACCTTGTAGATGTCGGTCTCCCGCACCTGGGTCTCGACCACCATCTTCGAGAGGTCGGGCAGCATGATGAGCGGCTGGTTCGGCCAGACCTGGTCGCCCACCTGCACCTTGCGTTTCTCGCTTCCGAAGAAGACGTCCTTGTAGATGACCAGACCGGCGACGGTCGCGCGAATCTCGCACTGCTCCAGGTTCTGGCTCTGCGTTTCCACCCGCGAGACCAGCTCCGCGTGCTTGCTCTCGGCGAGCTTCAGCGCCGCTTCCGCCTGCGAAATCCGGTAGGAGCTCGCCCGCTCCGTCTGCCGGACGCTCTCCTTGCTGTTGGCTACCGCGGAGCGGGTCGCCTCCACCTCCGCGGGCCTCGTGTACTCCATGTAGGTGCGGTGCTTGATCCGGAGGAGCTCGAGATCCTCTTTCGCTTTGTCGACGGCCTGCTGCGCCCGATCGAGCTCGAGCTTGGTGATGAAACCTTCGGCGAGGAGCGGCTTCAGATCCTCGAAGCTCGACTCGGCCTTCTGGAGCTCGCGCTCGGCCTGGGCGAGCTGGGCCGCCGACTCCGCCTCCGCGAGCTTTCCCTTGCCTTCGATGACGCTCTGGAGCTCGAGCTCGGAGAGCCGGAGCTTGTCCTTCGTCTCCGTGAGCTCCTCCTGCGCCGCGATCGAGAGAAGCTTCAGCTCCTGCTGCGCCTTCACCAGCTCCGCTTCGGCCTGCGCCAGCTGCGCTTTCGAGCGCTCGAGCTCCTCGGCGAACGGCTCGCGGTCGAATTTCACCAGCAGGTCGCCCACGGCCACCTGCGTTCCCTCGGGCACGATCTCCAGGATCTTCGCCTGGCTTCCGGGGATGGAGGAGGAGTAGGTCACCGACCGCAGCGCCTGGAGCGTTCCCGCTTCCACGATCTTGACCTCGAACGGCCCCTTCTGGGCGGCGGCGACGAGCCCCGGCGGCTGCGATCGAGAGAGCATGAAGCTCCCGGCGAGAGCCATGATCGCGAGTCCCGCTCCGGGCACGATCGCCCGCCGGGGATTCGCGCGCATGCCCCGGAAGGCCCCGGCGAGGCGCGCCCGCGCATTCTCGGGCCGGCGCAGCCAGGAGGCGGCGTCGGCGGCGCGGGTCCTCACGACGGCGAGGGCGCCGTCGAGTGCCGACTGGGTTCTTCCGGCGTTCTCGCTCATGGATGGTGCCTCGCGCTCGGAAGACGGTTCCCCGGCCCGAACTCGGTCTCGACGTCGAGGGTCCCGGTCACCCGCTTGAGCTCGATCTGGGCGACGTGGTAGTCCGAGACCAGCGAAACGTAGTTGCTCCGGGCCTGGATGAGGTTGTTCTCGGCGTCGATGATGTCGAAGTTGCTCGCGAGCCCGCGCTGGTACCGGAGCGTCGCCAGCCGGAGCTGCTTCTCGGCGAAGTCGGTGTTGCGCTCCGAGAGAACGATGCTCTTTCCGATGCGCTCCACGTTCCTGGCGGCCGCCCGGACCTCGTTGGCGATGTTGTACTCGACGAGGCGCATCTGCCGGCGGCGGGCCCCGAGCTCGATCTGCGTCATGGCGAACGACGCGTTCTCCGAGGATCGATCGAGCGGATAGCTGGTGCTCAGGAACATGTTGAGGGCGTTGTCGACGAAGTCGAAGCTCGAGCCGAACGAGTTCCCGAGGCCCCTTCGCTCGTACCGGAAGTTGAGATCGACCTGAGGCAGCAGGTTCTGCCGGGAGACCGAGAGCGACCGCTGCGCGTCCTGGATGCGGTCCTGCTCCTCCCGCATCTCGATTCGATTCTGGAGCGCGAGCGCGGTCGCGGCATCGACGTCGACCTCGACCGGCTGGAATTCGGGCTCCATCATCTCCAGGGCAACTACGTCGGTGGGAGCGAGGCCCAGGCTGAACTTGAAGGAGTCGAGGGCGAGCTCGAGTGCCTCCTTGCGGAATATGACCCCCTCCTCAGCCTGAGAGAGCTGGAGCTCGGCGCGGAACACGTCGAGCTTCGAAGCCAGGCCCACTTCGAGGCGAGCTTCCGAGGCCCGCAGGAGCTCCTTGTTGCGCTGAAATGATTTTTCGGCGACGTCCACGAGCCCCGCCTGGCGGACGATGTTGTAGTACGTCGAGACCACGTCGACCGCGAGCCGCTGCCGCGCGAGCTCGAGGTTCCGCTCCGAGCTCTGAAGGCTTCGCCGGGAATTCTGCAGATCGTACTCGGTCGCCTTCTTGCCGAAGCCCTTGAGGAGCGGCTGGGTCACGCGGAGCGAGGCGGCGCTCGCGTTGACGTTCCCGAGCTCGGCGCCCGCCCAATCGCTCCTGAGGCCGCCGGTGATGGTGGTCCCGAAGGGGAGGAGCTTAGAGATCTCGACGCCTACCCCCTGATCGAGCACCGACTGTTCCCCGAAGCCACGTTCATAGGAGGGAGTCACCTTGAAGTTGAAGCGGGATTCGGCGAGGTTCTCTCCAATCATCGCCCCCTGGACGACGTCCACGTTCGACTGGAGATTGAGGTTCTCGACGAGAGCGAGCTTCACCGCCTCCTCGAGGGTCAGGATCCGCGGCGACGCCGCTCCGTCCTGGGAGGCGGGGGTCTGCCCCAGCAGAAACACCGCCCCCACCCCGATGACGCCCCACATCACCATGATCTTACCCGGCGGTTCCGCGGAATGCTACGGCTCCAGGCGGTACTCGAAGCGGGCGCGCTCGAAGGCGCCGCCTTCGAACCTCAGGACCACGGAGTAGGCGTCCCGCGCCACCTCCTGCCCGGACACCGTGCGAAGGCTCCCGGGAACGAACCCCTTCGCTCCACTGAAGTCGAAACGCCACAGAAAGGGCGCGGTCGCGGCGGTAGCCACCGCCTCGATCGATGCCCGGCCGCGGCGGCCGGAGTACTGGATTCGCGTGGGCGCCTCTCCGGACATCGGAAATCCACGCACGCCCTCGATGACAACCTGTCCTTCGACTCCCTCCGCTTGAAGAATCTCGCTTGCGAACGAGCTTTCGACCAGACTCTTCGCCGCGTTCGTGGAGGAGAAACCGAGGATGTTCACCGTCTTGGTTACGCTGCTCTGATTGCCGGACGCCCCGAAGACGGTGAGGCGGGCGGTTACGAAGCCGTCCGTTCGGAAGCAGAGGTCGTCCCAATCGTGCGAGACCACCTGCCCTTCCGCGAGCACCACGGGTCCGAAATCGCCGTTGACATCGAGTTCCCACGAGTACCGGACGATGTTGCCGGTCGAGAGGGAACCGTTGAACTCCCCGAAGCAGGAGTCGCTGTTCGCGTTTCGCGCCGTGAAGTCGGCGACGACCGGCGACGGCGCCGGCGGCTCGGGCGGCTCGGGCGGCTCCGGCTGCGCCGTGACGAAGATCTCCCGCGAGACGCTGTCCTCTTCGAGGACCTGGCCGGATCGAGCGCTCGTCGAGTTCCGGGCCACCGTAAGCGTCAGGGTGTAGGTGCCGGCGTTGGGCCAGGTGGCCGTGATGAATGGCTGCCCCTCCCGGGTGCGTCCGTCGCCGAGATCGAAACTGTACGTGAGGCCGTCGCCCCCCTGGGAGCACCGGCCGTCGATCCTGAGCGAGTGGTTCACTTCGACTGTTCCGCTCGCGGGATCGAGCGTGAAGCAGGCGACCAGCCCGCTGGGCGCCGGGGGAACGGTGGTGGTCGAAGGCGCCGTCGTCGTCGACGGCGGGGGGGGCGGCACGACGATGGGCGCGGTCGTGGTAGTCGAATTTCCGCCGGTCGCGAGGACGCCCAGTCCCGCCGCGGCGGCGCCGCCGGCCGCGATGCCCGCCACCGCTCCCGTGGAAATCCCGCCCGTGCCGGCGAGAGCTACCGTACTCCCCGTCGACGAGATGAACCCGGCGATACCGACGGTCTTGAAGCCTGGGGCCATTCCCGTACTCCCGAGGGTCGAGCCGAGAAAGATGTTCGGGTCCTCACCAGCGAACCAGGCCGCGCCCGGATACCGCCGGCGGCACTCGTCCGGGCTGGCGACGTCGGCCACGCGCTCTTCCGTCCGGACCGCCGTGAAGTCGCTGCTGAGCGCCTCGACGTAGTAGTGGACCTGGGGGCAAGCCTCCTCCGCCTGCGGCGCGACTCCGCGGTAGGCCCCGGTGTCGATGGCGAGATCGACGAAGTAGTAATCCGGGTAGAGGCTGCATCGAAAGTAGAGCCGGGAGCGGACGACGCTCTCCGCTGGGATCACCTGGGCGCCGAGGAGCGGGAACTCCGAATGGGACCAGCACTCGATCGCCGGATCCAACGCGATTTCCGCGGCGGGCTGCGCCGCGAAAGACGACTGAGCGGCGGAGCAAAGGATCGAGCCCAGCAGGAGAGACCTGAAACTCCCAGCACTTCCATGATTCATGGCATTCACCCCGGTGAAACGATACTCGGGCTTCACCCAATAAAAAGACGATAAAGACAACCGGGAACCTCCTCCGTAGTGGAAGGGAAGGCTCCTCAGGACTGTCGGGGTGCGCGTAGCGTCCCCCGTTTCACCCTCCCCTGTCAAGTCAGCCCTGGAGAGTGTAAGAAGGGGAGGTGGAGATGAGGAGAGGTGGGGATGAAACCAGGGATATCGTCCTTACCTCTATCGCCCCATTCCCCCCCGTCTCCACATCCCCCTTGTCCGGAGGATTCTGTCATGGCGATGGCGGAGGGGGGGCCGAGCGCGGAAGGAGCCGGTAGAGGACGTAGCGGTAGAACCCGGATGACTCCTCGAGAATCACCCGGGTATTGAAGTTCGCGAGGACCTGCCGGCAGAACTCGTTCTGCACGGGGTCGTCGACGTTGCACCAGAAGTTGTAGTGAAAGTAGACCCCGCCGGGAAAGCGATGGAAGAGGTCGTCCACCCGCCCGGGCTGCTGCGAGGCGATCGAGGTCTGGGCGGCGCTCCTGCCCATGACCTGGATCATCCCGGGATTGTGGGTGAGCACGATCCCATCCTCCGGCACCTCGGCCACCATGCGGAGGGCGGCGGCATGGTCCGCGCGGGAGGCCCAGGACTCCTTTGCGATGGCGCGGGTGAAGGGGAGGTAGGCGCTCGCCGCGTAGACGACGAGGACGTAAGGCGCCGCCGCGAGGAGCCGCGAGTCGGGACGGAGGCGCCGCGAAAGCTCGACGAGCCATCCCAGGCCCGCTCCCGCGAGCGCCGCGAGGGGCGTCGCGCTCATCAGAGAGAAGCGGACGTCGGCTCCGTAGCGATAGCTTCCGGCGTAGAACGGCACGAAGATCGCGAAGAGCAGAAGAAACCAGACCAGGACCGACAGAGACTCGCGCCTCCGCCCGGGACGGAGAACACCGAGGAGAGCGAGCGCGGTGAAGAGCCGCGGAAAGTCCTCTCCTCCCGCGTAGTACTGGACGTTCGGGCCGATGTTCGCCTTCGCGTGCTCGAGCGAGAACTTCCCGCCTTCGGCGCTTCCCCATGGCTCGTGCCGCACCGCCCAGGTGTGGGCGAGCTGCGGAACCAGGAGCGAAAGCGTCAGGAGCGCCGTCGCCCAGAGCTCTCGTCGTCTCAGGAGGTCCCGCGCGAGGAGGAGCACGACGGCGGCGGCGACGGCGAGGACGAGGCCGGACTCGGGCCGGAACTGGGAGGCGAACGCCAAAGCCGATGCTGCGAAGAGACCGGTTCGCCACGAGGGGCGGAGGCAGAACAGAACGACCGCCCCCACGGCGACGGCCGCGAACGACGCGGCCCCGGGCTCCGCGGCCACGGTCGCGCCCCACCTCAGGTTCTGGGGCGTGAGCGTGTAGACCAGCGCCGCGCCGACGCCGGCCCAGACTCGATCGAAGAGCATCGCCGACAGCCAGAAGATCGCCACCGCTCCCACGGCGAAGATGACGTGGTTCAACGTATGAGCCGCGCTCTCCCGGACCCCGGAGACGCGGAACGCGAGCGAGATCAGAAACGGGAAAGCGTTCGGCTCCTTGTTGTACTCCGACGCGTCGCATCGGAAAGTCTCCGCCTCGAGGGTCCCCTCGTTGCACATCTGCGCCCGCCCCATCCAAAGGATGTTCTGAGCGACGTTCTCGTAGATGTCCTCGTCGTAGTAGATCCGGTGGGTCTCGGGCGGGATGGCCCTCACCGCGGTGAAAGCGAGCAGACCGACCGCGAGAGCGTACCAGAGGCTCCTCGACGGCAGGGAGTCCCGGAGCTCGGAGAAGCTCAACGCCGCTCCCCCAATCAGGAACAGGAACGCGATCTCGGCGGCTCTCGGAGAGACGAAGCGCAGCGTTTCCCGAATCTCCTCGGGGGTCGACGATAGAAGCCATGTGCCGAGCGCCCCCGCGACGAGGACGAAGCCGAGAGCGATGGCCGCCGGAGCCTTCTCCTTCAAGACGAGGCTCCGGGGCGCTCCAGAAGGAAGTCGCCCATCGCCAGAACGTCCGCCCCCGAGCGCAGGAAGCAATCGATCGCCTGCGCCGGGCTCGCAACCAGAGGCTCTCCGTGGAGGTTGTAGCTCGTGTTCAGAAGGGCCCCGACCCCGATCTCCTTCCGGGTGCAGGAGAGCAGCCGATGGTAGATCCCATAGCTCTCGTCCACCATCTGCGGCCGGCAGGTGCCGTCCCTTGAGACGACGCCCTTGAGGAGCTCTCGTCCCTCGGGACGCACCTCGTAAGCCATGGTCATGAACCGGTTCTTCGTTTCTCCCCCCTCGAGGAGACGCTCGGCCTCCTCGTCGAGGATCGACGGGCAGAAGGGTTGATACCAGACGCGGCGCTTCAGCTTCAAGTTCAGCCGGTCCCGCACAGACTCGCTGTCCGGCCGCGCCAGGATGCTGCGGCCTCCGAGGGCCCGCGGACCGAACTCCATCCGTCCCTGGAACCAGAAGACGACGTCGCCGCTCGCTATCCGGCGCGCGGCCTCCGCGGCCACGTCCTCGACCGCCTCGAAGCGGAGCCCGGAGCCGCGAAGCGCGGCCTCCACCTCGCCCGGCCGGAGGCTCGGTCCGAGGCGAAGGTCTCCGAGCGGATAGCATCCCGCTCCCTTCTTCTCGACGGCCCGGGCGAGCGCCGCTCCGAGGGCGAGGCCCCCGTCCCCCATGTGGGGGAAGACGAAAATCGCCTCGCACTCGGGAAGGGACCGGAGCCGAAGGTTCGCCTGGATGTTGCTGGCGACCCCGCCGGCGTAGGCGATTCGCCGCATCCCCGTCGTCCCGAGCGCGTTTCTCACGAGCTCGACCACTTTCGTCTCCAGCGTCTCCTGCGCCAGGAAGGCGAACTGCTCCGACGGCATCATCGCGAGCTCCCTCGCGAGAAAACGCGAAAGCGCCATCGGCGCAAGCCGGCAGCTGACCTTGAGGCCCTGGACTTCGAAAAGGTCCTTAAGAGGATTCCGCCCGTCCGGCGGAGCGTAGCCGAAGGCGGCGAGAGCCATCACCTTGCCCTCGTCCTCGAGCTCGCGCATGTTGAGAAGACGGGTCACCATCTCGTAGAAGATGCCGAACGAGTCCCTGGCGCCGATCGCGGAAAGGAGCGCGAGCTTTCCGTCGGCAAGGGTCGAGATCGTTCCCGAGAGCCCGTCGCCGACTCCGTCGAGCGTCAGGACCAGGGCCCGGTCGAAGCCCGAAGTGTAAGCCGCGGTCGCGGCGTGGGCCCGGTGATGGTGGGTCCAGTGGACCCGCGCTTTCGCGAGCCCGACCCGGCCGAGCTCATTCGAGAGCGCCGCCTCGCTCAGGCGCCGCGTGAGGCCGTTCGGACGCCAGGTGGTGAGCTCGTACTTGAACGCACGCTTCCAGGAATCGAGTGCGCGCGGACGGAGCTTCCGGCGCCTCAGGAGGTAGTAGCTCTCCTTGAGCGAAGGAAAGATGCGGGTGAGGGTCTTCGCGGGATCGAATGTGGATATCGCCACCTCTTCGACGTCAGCCGCGGCCAGGCCCGCCTCTTCGAGACAGGCCTGGATCGCGCCTCGGGGAAAGCCGACCTCGAGCTTACGCCGGGTGAAGCGCTCCTCGTTCGCGGCGCACAGGATGCGCACGTTCGACTCGTCCACCACCGCCGCCCCGGCGTCGTGGCCGTCCCAGATGCCGAGGATGGGCAAGGTGCGTCAGGCGTGGGTCCAGCCGAGGAAGCGCTTGAACGCGGAGGCGGCCCGCCCCAGGTTCCGCGGCGAGAGAAGAGACAGGGCGCTCACGGCGACTCTGGGCCTGGTGTAGAAGTGGCGGTACGCCGTCTGGCGGTAGGCCATGACTTCTTCCGGCGAGAGGCCGGGGAGCTCGAGAAGCGCTTCGTCCTGCCGGTAGCGCGAGAAGTCCTTCTCCGAGAGCCAGCCCTTCTCCTGCGCCTCCTGGTAGAGCCTGGAGCCGGGGAACGGAACGGCGCAGTAGAACTGCTCGAAGTCCAGAGGGAGGCGGTTCGCGAGCGCGAGCGTCTTGTCCAGGCTCTCGCGGGTCTCGCCCGGAAGACCGAGGACGAAGTGGCCCGCCGCCTTGATCCCGGCGGCCTTCACCACGGAGACGGCGCGCTCGGCCTCTTCCACCGTCGCGCCTTTTCCCGCGGCGTCGAGGAGAGCCTGATCTCCGCTCTCGATCCCGAAGGAGATCATCCAGCAGCCGGCGCGGCGCATGGCGCGCGCGAGCTCCTCATCGATGGTGTCCACCCGGCTGTTCGACGCCCAGGAGACGCCGAGGGGCGTTATCGCTTCCATGAGCGACATCACGTAGCGTTTGTCCAGGGTGAAGGTGTCGGACCAGAAGAACAGCTCCTTCACTCCGTGGACCTCGACGTTTCGTCGGATCTCGTCCCGAACCTTCTCGACCGAGCGCCTCCGCAGCTTCGCCCCGTAGTACGTCTGCGCCGTGCAATAGCTGCAGGGGTAAGGGCACCCGCGGTGGGGCGTCACCATGAGGAACCGATCGCCTTTGAGCGGCAGCCGGTAGACGTCGAGGTCGAAGAGATGCCACGCGGGATCGGGGAGCGAGTCGAGATCGGCGAGGAACGGCCGGTCGGGGTTTCTCCGGATCTCGCCGCCCTCGCGGTAGGTCAAGCCGGCGACGGACGCCTTCGACTCGTTCCTCTCGAGCTTCGCGACCCAGTCGGCGGCGGTCGCTTCCGGCTCGTTGCGGAAGATCGCATCGAGCCCGGGCGTCTCCCCGAGGCAGGCCTGGTCGAGGGCGGTCACGTGCGTCCCGAAAACCGCGGTCGCGACCCCGGGCGCTGCCGCCTTGATCTCGTTCGCGAGCGCGAGATCGTCGCCGATGGATGGCGTCCCCGTGGACCAGATCACGGCTCCGGGAGGCGCCTTCTCGATGTCCTGAAGAAGGTTCGTCCGGCTGTAGCCCGTCGCCGAGGCGTCCCTGGCTTCGACCCGGTGTCCGTCGCGCTCCAGGACGGCGCCCATGGTCGCGAGGGAGATGGGCGGCCAGAGAGTCGTCCAGACGCCGCCTTCCTGGGTGCAGCGCCCTTCGCGGATGAACCCCTTCCCTTCCACCGTGGGGGGATTCAGAAGCAGGACTCTCATATGAGACAGTATAACGCCGAGTTGCTCAGAACATCAGCTCGATGAGCGACAGGACGTACGCCGGCCCGTCACGCCAGACGGAGATGTGAGAGCTTCCCGACCTCCTCGGATACTCGTGCGTCGGCACCTCGGCGACTTTCAACCCGCGGCGAAGCGTCCTCACGATCATCTCCTGCTCGATGGTGGTGTGGCGCGAGCGGAGAGAGAGGCTTCGCAGCACCTCGGTCTTGATGGCGCGAAAGCCGTTCTGGCTGTCCGAGAGGCGCACCCCGTAGCGCTTGTTGATGCAGGCGGTGATGAACGAGCTTCCCGCGAGCCGCGCCCACTCGTCGAATCCGCCGTGGAGCTCGCTCGAGCCGCCGAGGAGCCGCGATCCGGAAACGTGGTCCGCTCCGCTCTCGAAGATCGGAGCGACGAGCCTCGGGATGTCGGCGGGATCGTGAGATCCGTCGGCATCCATCAGGACCGTCACCTCGGCGTGAATGTGGGGGATGGCGGCGCGGATGGCTCGACCCTTTCCTCGCCCGCGGTCCTCGACCACCCGCGCCCCGGCCCGGGACGCCAGAGCGCCGGTGCCGTCGATGGATCCGCCGTCCATGACCAGGACGTCGTCCGCGTGCTGGCGCGCGCCTTCGATCACTTCCGCGATGGTCGCCGCCTCGTCCTTCGCCGGGATGAGGACGGTGATGCGACCTCTCTCGGGCACGGTGTGAGGGCTACTTCTTCCGCAGGGGAACGAACTGGATGATCCCGCGCTCTTCGAACTCCTCGATCGCCGTCCCCTGCTTCTCGGAGGTGGCGTTGACGACGAGCTTCCCGATCCGCTCGGGCTCCTCGTCGACGACAGGGAAGGCGCAGGGCGAAGTGGGCGAAAGGGAGACGGGATAGGTGCGTGTGCGAACGGACTGGAACTCGTCGTCCACCGCCCAGACGTAGTACTCGAGGGCGGTGACGTTCTTTTTCGCCACGGGAAGAGTGGCGCAGAACTGGATGCCGTCGAAGGCCATGTCGCTCCAGTAGAAGGCCTCCTGCTTCTCCGCGCGGAAGTACGCCCGGACGCGCTTGACCTCGCCATCGTCGAGGACGTAGGCGCAGATGCGGGTGTTCTTCTCCGGCGTCGAGCACTCGACTGGCTGGTGGTCGATCGTGGGCTCCTCGGCCAGGGCGGGAGGAGGAAGAACCGAGAGAGAGACCAGGAGGAGACTACCGGCGACGGGCCGCGTCACTGCCATCGGATGGTTTTCCGCAGCTTGGCGTCGCCGATGAGGGTGACGACGGCCTCGATGCTTCCCTGCCGCTGATCCTCGCTCCACGTGCCCCGGGTCTGAAAGATCACGCTGGTGTCGCGCGCGTTGATGCGCTGTACCAGAGGCGTCAGAGCCTGACCCTTCCCCGTGGTCTTCGAGCCGAAAGTCGAGATGAGCTCGACCGATTTCACTCCGATGGGCTTGTTGCCCTGGTTGTGGACGCGAACGAGGAGATCGTAGGGGTCGCCGAGCTGGACCGTCTCCGGCCGGATCTGAACGATGAGCTCGCCGGGGTTGTCGGGCGCCTTCGTCGCCTGCTGCACCTGCACCCCACCCGACTCGAAACCCTTCGGGCCCTCCGGTCCTCCGGGCGGGGGCACGTACTCCGTCCGGCCCTCTTCGATCTGGAGCGCTCTCACCGCGGCCGCTTTCTGCTGGTCGATCGCGACCTCCGCGCTGTTGCGCAGGGTGATGAGCTGGACGTTGTTGGGGTCGTGCTGGAGAGCCTTGTCGTACTCGGTGATCGCGGCCTCGTAGTTGCGGTTCTTCATGTGCCCCGCAGCCTGGGTGACGTAGCCGTCGATGACCGCCTGCCGCTCGCGCAGCTCCGCCGCCCGCGCCGAGTTCTGCCGGGCCTCGCCAATCTGCTGCGAAAGCTGCTGCCACGCCGCGTTCGCGGGATCGAGCTGCCGGCCCTCCCGGATGGACGCCTCCGCCTCGTCGTACGATCCCCGGCCCAGGGCCATGGAAGCGTCCACCGCGAGCTTCGACGCCTGCTCAGTGCGCGACGGTCCCCGGGGGACGTCGGGCGCGGTGGTGGGGGTCGTCTGGGTCTGCGCCGCTTGCGTCGTTTGCGCTTTCTGCTGAGCCGCTTCGATCTCCGCCTTCAGCGCGAGAGCCTCCGCGTTAGCCGGATCGCCGAGAAGGATCTGCTCGACGTCGTTCGAAGCCGCGGCCAGCAGCCCGCCGTCGATCGCGCGTCTCACCGTAGCCAGCTTCTCCTCGGTCGTCGGGACCTGCGGCGTCACGGGCGTGGTAGTCGTCGTCGCGGTGACGTCCGCAGGATTCCGCAGCTGGGTGAACCAGTAGATTCCCCCGCCGATTCCGAGAAGGAGAGCGACCGCGGCCACGTACTTCCAGGCGGAGCTCGGCTCGTGGTAGGGAATACCCACGGAAGCCGCGGTGGACGCCCCCGTCTGGGCGCGCGGCATCATGCGGGTGGGCGAGCCCGCGACCGTGCGCGGCCACCTCGCCGAGTCGCGCATCACGGTGATC
>DAISKN010000076.1:0-15409 GCA_036820975.1 Acidobacteriota bacterium
ACATCACCAACGCGTTCAAGTGTTACCGCCGGAACGTGGTCGAGGGCATCCGGCGCGGTCGGGATCGGTCGTCCATCGCCGCGCGTTTCCACGAAGGTCTCGCGGACGCGCTTTCGGACGCCGCCGAGGCGATTGCGAAGGCGTCCGGGCTCTCCAGGGTGGCTCTCGGCGGAGGCTCGTTCCAGAACCGCATTCTGCTGTCGAGAGTGGCGTCACGTCTCGAAGCCGGGGGGCTTCAGGTTCTCGTACCCGGCGAAGTCCCCGCGAACGACGGCGGTCTGGCTCTCGGGCAGGCCGCGGTCGCGTCGGCGACGATGCGTCAGGATGGCCGGTTGCCGCGAAGCGCCGTACGCGTGATGACGGTGTAGTACAGGACGGCCGCTACCACGATCGAAGGAATCGACCCGCCCACCGGCGAGCGCAGGAGCTGGAGCGCTTCGTAGGTCGCGAACCCGACGGCCCAGGCGAAGATCGCGGCGCGGTTGTGACCGCGGGAGTACCAGTAGGCTCCGCCGACACGATCGAGCGCCTCGAGATCCAGCCGCCGCCTCCTCAGGAGGAAGTAGTCCGTCAACACCACACCGAACAGGGGAACGAACATCGCTCCGATGAAGAACAGGAAGCCCTGATAGCGCTCCATGGGAAAGACGAGCGCGAGGGCGATGGAGAGGATGCCGGTGATGCCCATGATCGTCCGGGCGCTGATTCTTCCGGAGATGTTCAGAAAGGAGCAGGTGGCGGAGTAGAGATCGGGGAAATCGGAGGTGATGGTGGAGAAGACCACGGCGAGAAGGGCCAGGGTCAGGAGCCCCTGCCCGCCCATCAGCCCGAGGAGCTGCATGTGCGGCTCGGCGTTTCCCGTCCAGAGGGAAGCCGAAAGGCCCAGGGCGTACATCCAGGAGGAGACGAGAAAGTAGCCCCACCAGGTGCTCCAGAATGCGGTCGAGGTCTTCCGGGCGAATCTCGAGTAGTCGGCGACGAGGGGCATCCAGGAGATCGGCATGGCGATCACCAGATCGAGGCCGGTCATGAAAGGCATGGGTGGTGACGACGACGTCGCGGCGAGTCCGCTTCCGAGGTGGCGATAGGCTTCCCAGGTCATCATCGAAAGGACCAGGACCAGGCCGACGACGGCGGCGATCTGCATCACCTTCCAGGCCTTGCCTCCGGTGAGAAGCGCCCAGACGAGCGTGCCGAGACCGATGAGCACGATCCAGAACTCGTCGGACGCGAGGACGCCTCCCCGGGAGGCGGCGAGCATAGCGCCCGCGCGCCCGCCGATGATGAGCATGATCGATGCCCAGCAGATGAGCTGGACGATGTTGAGAACCGCGGCGAGATTCGAGCCCAGGATCCCGAAAGAAGGCCGGATCGACACCATGGAGGTGATGCCGTGGTCCGAGCCGATCACGCCGCCGAGCGCCATCAAGGTGTTGCCGATGACGTGACCGAGAAGGATCGCCGCGAGCGCCATCCCGAATCCCATCGGGGCGAGGAGCCCTCCGGCCCAGATCTCCGCGAGCGAGATGGCGACGCCGGCCCAGAGGAGGAAGAAGTCGATCCCTCCGAGGTTGCGCTCGGTTGCCGCGACCGGTCTTACGTCCATGCTTCGAGCGATGAAATCACGAAAAGTTTCGCGCCTCAAGACAATCCGTGATGATAGGTTCTCCCGGCAAGGAGAAACTCCGATGGCGAAACTGCTTTCGCTCGCGCTGGTCGTCGCTCTCGCCGCCTGCTCTGGCGCTCGAGAACCGGAGCTCCGGACGTATGACGTCTCGATCCGAACGGCCCCGGCCGTGATCTACACGGCACGCCAGGGGCGATACTTGAACGCCGACGACCGGGAGGCCCGCGCCTATTCGGAGAGGGAGAACCTCACCTGGCTCTTCCACGTCGTCTTCGAGTCGAAGGAGAGCGGGCCGCTCCGCGTCGAGAGCGCCGAGGCGAGTTTCCGCAAGGGTGGAAACGAGCTCTGGCGGGAGACGTATACGCGCTCCTACCTCGAGCGGCTCGAGTGGATCGAGGGTGCCTTCGACACCACCACCGAGTACTTCATGAAGAATATCGTGTTCGAGGACAACCACATGGTCTCCCGGGAGATCCCGGCCGGACCGGATCTGCCTCCAGGAGCCGCGGTCTCGTGGGTCCGCATTCCCGTCGGCCAGCCGTGGTTCGCGCTCGCGGACGAGGCGGTGATGCGCTTCGAGCTCGGAGGTCCCGAGGGCGGCCGCGGCGTTCTCGAGCATCGCGTTCCGCTGGTCTCCTACGATCAGAAGGTGAGGTTCCGGCTCCCGTTCTCGGGATGGTGGGCGATCCACGCCGGTAACGACCTCTCGACGGGCCATCGGCGAACCGGGATCAACGCCCTCACCATGTACGGTTGGGACATCCTCAAGCTCGGTCCGGACGGGTCACCTTACCGGACCGACGGCAGCACCCCCGAGGACTACTACGTGTACGGCGAGCCGGTGCTCGCGGCGGCGGACGGGGTCGTCGTCGACATGAGGGATGACATCCAGGAGTACGGGATCGGCGAGACTCCGCCCCAGGAAATCCTCGAGCGCGACGGCGACGTCTGGGCGGGAAACCTCGTCACCATCGATCATGGAAACGGCGAGTACTCCTTCACGACGCACATGAAGCCCGGCACCATCCCCGTCAAGGTGGGAGACCGTGTCGAGGCGGGGCAGAGGATCGGCCTCGTGGGCAACTCCGGCGTCGCGCAGGTCCCGCATATCCACTTCAATCTCATGAACGGTCCGAAGTGGCTCGAGGCAAAGGGACTGCCCGCGCTCTTCGACGACTTCGAAAGGCTCCGCACCGGCGGAGCGCCGCTCCCGATAGAGAGAGGAAACCCCGTGACCGGGTGGATCGTCCGGCCGATCCAGGGGGAGGGAAATTAGCTACTCGCCTCCCGATCTGGCCCCGAATCTTTCTTTGCGCCGTTGCGTTCCTTCCCTCTGCGTTGTGGGGTTGTAGCAATACCTCAGCGTCCCGAGCCTGACGTCGCCGGCGCTCGTCCCATTCGATCGCGCACGATCTCGCCGTCGGCGACGAGCAGCCGGAGGTTCTCGAGGTTCCGGTAGTCCTCGAGTGGATTTCCGGAGACGACGAGGACGTCGGCGAGCTTGCCTTTCTCGATCGTCCCCAGCTTGTCCTCGATCCCCAGGATCTTCCCGCCGTCGCGGGTGGCGGCGTAGAGGATCTCGGCGTCGGTGTATCCCGCCTCCTTGAAGAGCCGGAGCTCGACGAAATAATCCGAGGGATATCGCTTCTCGTTCTCGAAGGGGATGTCGGTGCCGATGCCAACCAGGAGTCCCGCGGCGCGGGCGCGGCTGAGGACGGACATGATTCCGTCGTGGGTCACGGGAAATCTCCGAGACATCGTGAAGTAGAAGCCTCCCGGCGGAATCCCCGCGGGCGGATATCCGGTGTGGATCACGTTGTAGAACGCGGTCATCGTCGGCACGAACGAAGTCCCGTGCCGCTTCATGACGGCGATCCCTTCGTCGGACACGTCGAGCGGGTGCTCGAGCGAGTCGAGGCCCGCTTCGGCCCCCATGTCCACGAACTCGCCGAAGGCGTCGGCGGCGACCTTAATCCCGTGCAGATGCGCTTCGGCTACGGCGGCCGCGACTTCCTCTCTGGAGTAGGGCGCGGTGATCTTGATCCAGTCCGCGCCGTTTCGGATCTGCTCGCGCACCGCGAGCCGCCAGTCATCGGGTCCCGTCGCGACTCGAACCCGGGCCTCGTCCGCGGCGCGCGGCCGCCCGGTGGCGGTCGATGTGGTCTCGTCGCCGTGGCCGCCCCGTGAGGCGATGAGCTGCCCGCTCCAGAAGATGCGCGGGCCCTGGATCATCCTGCGCTCCACCGCCTCCTTCAGCTTGAGCGCGAGATCGTTCCTCGTGCCCATGTCGCGGACCGCGGTGATTCCGCCGTCGAGTAGCTGGTCGACGAGGAGCATCCCCCGGATTGCCGAGGCGGCGTCGGAGTCGCGGTAGCGGCCGAAGTCGTCGCCGCGCTGCTGCGTGGAATGGAGATGGAGATCGATCAGTCCGGGGACGACGTAGAGCCCTTCGACGGAGACAGTGCGCGCTCCCGCGGGCGCCTGAACCCGCGAAGCCGGGCCCGCGTCCACGACGCGATCGCCCTGCATCACCACCACGGCGTTGGCGACGGGGGCGGCCCCGGTGCCGTCGATGAGCGTGCCGCCCCGGAGAACGAGAATCGGTTGCCGCGATCGATCGACCGGCGGAATGGGCACGCGCCTTGGATCGTCCGTGGTCCCCCAGTTCGCGGGAGCGTCGGGCCGCTCCTGCGATGACGCGACAGAAGTTCCCGAAACGAAGAGCGTGACCGAGAGAAGGAAACTGGAAATCATTCTGTTGCTCATGGTTGTCGGCTCCTTCGGCGCCGAGAGTACCAAAGAGAATGCTTGACGGGAAGAGGTCATCTCATTACCCTCGAATTTTTCTTGGGGGTCCCGTGAGATCGATCCTTCGCTTCCTCCCGATCCTCCTCGCGAGCGCGCTCGAAGCCTCTGAGCTGACCCTCGATCGCGTGGCGTCCTTGCCCAACCTTTCCGGGACCGCGCCTTCTTCTCCCAGGTGGTCCGGCGACGGCGCGCACCTCGCGTTCCTTTGGAACGAGAACGGGATGCCGTATCGAGATCTCTACGTGGTCGCCGCTTCGGGTGAGCGGCCGGCGAGAGTCACGAACCTCGCGAGCGACGCGGGCGGGGTGTCCGACCTCACCTGGGCGCCCGGGGGTGAAAGCCTGTTCTTCTCGTTCGCGGGAGGGATCCACGAGGTCAGGAGAGACGGGAGCTTACTCGAGAGGCGCATTCCCCCGCCGGGCGCGAAGTCCGCGCTCGCTTTCTCTCCCGACGGCGGGATTCTTGCGTTTCTCCAGGACGGAGATCTCTATCTCTGGCGTCGGGCGACGAGCGACCTGGTTCGAGCGACCAGGGTGGCACGTCCCCGGATCGGAAACGGGCCTCTCGACACCTGCTGCGGGCCGGGCTTCAGCCGGCCGGACGTCGAGCTCACCTCCCTCGCGTGGTCGCCCGACTCCCGCCGCATCGCTCTCTCGTACGCGGATCGGAGCTCCGTCCACACCATCGTCATCCCCAACTACCTGGGAGAGGAGACCCGCGCGGAGCCGATGCGGCGCGACTATCCCGGCGACAATGACCACGTTCGGGATCTCGCGCTCTACTCCGTGACCGAGGGTCGCTTCCGGCTACTCGGTCTTCCGGATTCCGGCGACCGAAGCGTCGCGGGCTTCGACTGGTCGCCCGATGGCTCCACCCTCCTCGTCGATCAGTACCCACAGAGCGCCAAGCATCGCTGGCTCTTCCTCGCGAGCGCCGAGTCGGGAGAGCTCCAGGAGATCTGGCACGATCACCGCGCCACCCGTACCTCGGTGAACGCGGCCTCGGCGTTCTCGAGCGACGGAAAGAGCGTCTATTTCGTGACCGACGTCGACGGGCGCGATCGCCTCTACCAGCTTCGGCTGGCCGACAAGAACGCTCGGAGGTTGACGGAGGGGGACTGGAGCGTCGTGGGCGAGTCGGGTCCGACGAGCCTTCAGGTGGCGCGGGTGTCGAAGACCATCTTCTTCGTTTCGAACCAGAAGAGCCCCTACGAACGCCAGGTGATGCGGTTGTCCGAGGCGGGCGGAGCGCCGGCCACGGTCACCACCCTTCCCGGCATCCACTTTGCCTATCCCTCGCCCGACGGGTCGAGTCTCGCCCTCCTGCGCTCCTCCGACGACTCGCCGACGGAGCTCTACATCGCGGGCCCCGCCGTCCCGGAGCGCCGAATCACGAAGTCGACGCCGGCGGAGTTCGACTCCATTCCCTGGGTCGCGCCGAAGTACGTGACGTTTCCGAGCCACGTCGACGGGGTCACGCTTCACGGCCGCCTCTTCCTTCCGCCGAACCTCGACCCCTCGAAGAAGTATCCCGTGATCCTGGGGCCGGTCTACCCGAACTCGGTCCGCAACCGATGGGGAGAGCGTCAAGAGTGGCGCGGTCTCTACAACACGTTCCAGCAATACCTCACTATCGAGCGCGGGTTCATCGGGTTCCAGGTGGACGTCCGGGGAAGCGTTGGCTACGGAAACGAGTTCCGCGACAAGCTCCTCGGAGACTATGGCGGGATCGACATCGAGGACCTCGATAGCGGCGTGCGCTTTCTCGGGACTCTGGGGTATGCCGACACCGCCCGCGTCGGGATCTGGGGAAGCAGCTACGGCGGCCTCATGACCGCGATGTCGCTCTTCAAGAAGCCCGGGCTCTACAAGGCGGGAGTCGCGGCGGCCCCGGCCACGAACGTCTGGCACGCGATGACCGGACAGGTGAACGTCGCCGGACGGCCGAACACCCATCCCGAGGTCTATCGGAGGACGTCGGCGGGGGAGCTCGGAGAAGATCTGCGGGACGCCCTTCTCATCGTCCACGGCATGCAGGACAGCGTCGTCCTGTTCAAGGACTCCGTGGTGCTCGCCGAGAAGCTCATGATGCTGGGGAAGGACTTCGATATCGTCATCTCCCCGAGCTCGGTCCACGATTGGTCGGCGAAGCCGTACGTCGCCCGCCACGTGCTGCGGAAGATCGTCGACCATTTCGAACGACACCTGGGAGGACCGAAATGACGTCCGTCGCCGCCCTCGCGCTCGTCCTTCTGGTCCAGAGCACTCCGCTCACCGTGGAGCGGCTCGCCTCGCTTCCTCGTCTGTCGGGCACCGCCCCCTCGGCTCCGGTATGGTCCCCCGATGGACGGATGCTGGCGTTCCTGTGGAACGACGCCGGTCTTCCGTTCAAGGACGTCTGGGTCGTCGCCGCCGACGGTTCGGGTCTGAGGCGCGTGACCGATCTCTCGCGCGAGACGGGTGGGATTCCCGAGGGGGGGCCGGTCACGCGCTCTTTCGAGGAGCTCCGACGGAAGACCGAAGCCCGGCTCGCCTCCGGAATCTCCGAAGTCCGGTTCACCCCCGATGGAAGCGCATTGGTCTTCGTGTTCAAGGGCGATCTCTACCGAACTCCGACGATGGGAGCGGGCCCCGTCCGCTTGACCGAAGGCGGCGGCCTCACCCGCGCACTGGCCTTTTCCCCCGACGCCGCCTTCCTCTCGTACCTCCGTGACGGGGATCTCTGGCTCTGGAACCAGAAAAGCGACATGCGGGTGCGCGCGACAGAGGTCGGCGTCCTCGCCAAAGGCGTCATCGCTTCGGATCCCACGACGTTTCTGGATGCCGGCATCGTCTCTTACCGTTGGTCGAGGGACGGCTCGTCCCTCGCCCTCGAGTGCGAGAACCGCGAGAGAGTGAGGACGATGCTCTTCCCCGACTATCTCGGAGAGGAGACCGCGGCTCCGGCGGTGCGGCGCGATCTCCCCGGGGAACAGGACGCGGTGCGCACCGTCGCCCTCTACCGTGTGCACGAAGGACGCCTTCTGTTCCTCGATCTTCCCGAGACCCACGATCGGCGCATCGCGAGCATCGAGTGGTCGCCGGACGGAAAGACCCTCCTCGTCGACGAAAATTCCGAGAACGCGGAGGACCGGTACATCTACCTGTTCGACGCCGAGACCGCGAGCCGCAGGGAGATCTTCCACTCCCACTACGCTCCCAACGGGAGCACGACGTCCGCCTCGACGCTCTGGACGTCGACGTTCCGGAGCGACGGCCAGGCGGTGCTGTTCGTCTCCGACCGCGGGGGGCGGCACCATCTCTGGTCGGTCGGCGTCGGCGGCGGCGAGCCCGTGGCCATCACTTCCGGCGAGTGGAGCACCGTGGGGCCTGCCTATGAGGGATCGGGGCTCACGCTCTCCCGGGCGGCGAAGAAGGCGTTCTTCGTGTCCACGAAGAAGAGTCCGTACGAGCGACAGGTCTACGAAGTCCCGGAGGGCGGCGGCGCCGTCTCCCAGATCACCGGTCTTCCGGGGACTCACGCGTTCGTGGTTTCACCGGACGGGACGAAGCTCGCGCTCCTGCATTCGAGCGATACATCCCCCACCGAGCTGTACCTCACGGAAGCGCGCGCCGGAGCCGCCGAGAGGCGTGTGACGAATTCTCCGGTGGCGGAGTTCTCGAGCTACGACTGGACCGAGCCCTCGTACGTGACGTTCGAAAGCCACGTCGACGGCGTAACGCTCCACGGACGGCTCCTGGCGCCGAGAAACCTTCAGACGGGAAAGAAATATCCCGCGGTCATCGGACCCGTCTATTCGAACACCGTCCGCAACAAGTGGGACGAAAGGTGGTCGCTCATTCAGCAGTACCTCGCGATGGAAGGGGAGTACTACGTGCTCCTGGTGGATATCCGGGGAAGCGTAGGCTACGGCCGGGACTTCCTCTCGAAGCTCGTGGGGAACATCGGCGAGATCGACGTGGAGGACCTGGTGAGCGGCGTCCATTACCTCGAGAGCCTTTCTTCGGTCGACCCCGAACGAATCGGCGTCTGGGGCTGGAGCTACGGAGGGCTTCTGGCGGCGATGGCGGCCTTCAAGAAGCCGGGAGTCTTTCAGGCGGCGATCGCCGGAGCCCCCGCGACCAACGTCTGGCACGCGACCACCGGAGAAGTGGATCTGTTCGGCCGGCCGGAGGCCCGGCCGGAGATCTACCGCAAAGGCTCGGCGGTCGAGTTCGCGGAGGACCTGCGGGATCCCCTGCTCATCATCCACGGGATGCAGGACACGACGGTCCTGTTCCAGGACTCCATCAATCTTGCCGAAAAGCTCATGACCCTCGGGAAGGATTTCGATCTCGTCGTCCTCCCGAGCTCGCTCCACGACGGAACGCGGAAGGACTACACCGCGCTCCACTTGATGAGGAAGATCGCACAGTTCTTCGACCGTCATCTCGGCCCTGGCCCCCGCTGACAAGGAGTCGCGCGATGCTCCATGTTTTCTTCCTGGCTCTCGTCGTCCAACCGCAGTTCGGTCCTCCGGAGCCTCCGTTCGTTCCCGGACCGCCCATCGCCATCGTGGGAGGGATGCTCATCGACGGAACCGGGGCGCCGGCAAGGCTCGATCACGCGGTTCTGATCGAAGGGGAGCGCATCCGCTGGGTCGGCCCGAAGGAAGACCTGAACGTTCCCGAGGGGGCGCAGGTCATCGACGCCACGGACATGACCATCCTCCCGGGGCTCATAAACTCCAACCAGCACATTCAACTGAATCCGCTCTATCCCGCGCCCGAGGGGGGACTGTCCCTCGCGGATCTGCAGGAGCGGTGGGAGAGCACGTTCCGGCGCATGCCCGACCGTGCGTTTCACTACCTGATGCAGGGCGTCACCAGCATGCGGCAGACGAGCGGTCCGGCGAAGAGGCTTCTTCCCGTGAAGCAGGCGATCGACCGCGGCGAGATCCCCGGTCCCCGCATCTTTCTCGGGGGCGCGCTCCTCATGAGCCCGGAGTCCTGGCAGAGCTATCTCGAGCGCCAGAAGACGCCTCCCGAATCCGTCGAGTGGCTGAAGAACGAGTTCGCGTTCACGGTGGTGGACGACGTCGACCGCGATACCGACCCGTTCCTGGGCGAGGAGTTCCCGTACTGGAAGCTCCTCATGTCCGGCGAGCGCTATGACGGGAAGAACGACTTCACCGACGAGGAGCTGCGGTTCCTCACCGACAAGGCCCACCGCCACGGGAAGAAGGTGGACGTCCACTGCGGAGGCCACAACGACGGCCTGCGGCGGATGATGGCCTTCGACGTCGACACCCTGGAGCATCCGTTCTACGGGGGGGAGCTCATCGAGGAAGAGATCATCCGCGGCTACGTCGACAAGGGTGCGATCGTGGCGACGCTTCTCACGGTAATGGTCTCGAACGCCGAGCGCGCCTCCGATCCCCACCGCTTCAACGAGACGCTCTACGCGATGACGATGGATCCGAAGGAGTACCGGGTGCTGATGCGCTACCGCGACAGGATGCTGCTGAACCAGAGAAATCCCGACGCGCCCGGACTGCCGATCTACGAGTCGGCCTCCGGGGGAGAAGAGGAGCTCGGATCCAACGGGCCCTCGTTCAACACCCTCCAGGCGAGGCGGCTCACTTCGCGGGAGAACATGCGCCGCTTCCTCCGCGCGGGGGCGAAGTTCTCCATGGGCACGGATACTCCGGCGTTCCTGAACTTCATCCAGGAAGATCCGAATGCCGGGGAGATCCGCGCCATGGTCGAGCTCGGGATGTCCCCCCTCCAGGCGATCGAGGCTTCGACCCGCATCGGCGCCGAGGCGCTCGGGCTCGAGAAGGACCTGGGCACGATCGAAGCGGGAAAGCTCGCGGACGTGATCGTCCTCGCGGGAAATCCGCTCGCGGACATCCGCGCATTCGAACGTGTATATGGAGTCGTCAAGGGCGGCGTCCGCTACAAGTAAGGAGACAGAGATGAGCGCTGAGTCGAGCTTCGCGTCACCGTTTCTCGCCGGACTTCTCCTGGCCACGGTCTTCGCCGTGGCCGGAGTCGCGGGCGCCCAGCGGCCCCAGGATTCCTTTGGACCGCAGGAGCCGCCGTTTCGGCCCGAGCGCCCTATCGCCATCGTCGGAGGAACGCTCATTGACGCCACCGGGGCCGGTCCCAAGCTGGACCACACCGTCGTCATCGAAGGCGAGCGGATTACCCGGGTCGGACCGAGAGCGGAGGTCCGGATCCCCGAGGGTGCTTCGGTGATCGACGCAACCGACATGACCATCATGCCGGGTCTCATCAACTCCAATCAGCACATCCAGCTCAACCCGATGTACCCGTCCCCGACGGCGAACCTCACTCTCGATCAGATCAAGGGGCGATGGGAGGAGACCTGGTCGCGGATGCCCCGGAGGGCGTTCGTGTACCTCATGCAGGGAGTCACCAGCATGAGACAGACCAGCGGGCCCGCGAAGCAGCTCCTTCCGGTGAAACACGCGATCGAGCGCGGGGAGATCCCGGGTCCGAGGATCTTCCTCGGCGGGGCGCTCTTCATGAGCCAGGAGCATTTCGACCACTACGTGGAGTCCAGCCGGACGCCCCCCGAAGCGGTCGAGTGGATGCGGAACGAGTTCGCGTACAACGTCATCGACGACATCGAGGCGGACACCGACCCTTACCTCGGTCCCGACTACAACTACTGGAAGCTCTACATGTCGGAGGAAGTTTTCGACGGCAGGAACGACTTCACCGACGAGGAGCTGAAGCGCATCATCGAAAAGGCACACAAAGCGGGAAAGATCATCGACGTGCACTGCGGCGGCCACAACGAAGGCCTGCGGCGCATGACGAGCTTCGACGTCGATACCCTCGAGCACCCCTTCTACGGCCACGAGCTCATCGACGAGGACGTCATCGACGCCTACGTGAAGAACGACGTCATCGTTGACACGCTTCTCACGGTCATGGTCGCGGGCGCCGAGCGGGCCTCCGATCCGCACCGGTTCGACGAGACCCTGTACATCATGTCGGTCGAGCCCAAGGAGTATCGGCTCCTCATGAGGTACCGGGACAAGATGCTTCACAACAAACGGAATCCCGCCGAGGGCGGCGTGCCGATCTACGAGGCCGGTCCGCGCCGCGCGGGCGGGGAAGGAGACCGCGCCGACGCCTTCGGGTTGAGAGGGCCGTCCCACGACGAGCTCCAGCGCCGGCGGGAGACCTCGCGCGAGAACATGCGGCGCTTCATCGGGGCTGGAGCGAAGTTCTCCATGGGAACCGATACCCCCGCGTTCCTCAACTTCCAGCAGGAAGACCCGAACGCCAACGAGATGCGCTACATGGTCGAGCTCGGGATGACGCCGATGGCGGCGATCGAGGCCTCCACCCGGATCGGCGCCGAGGCCCTCGGGCTTTCGCGGGAGCTCGGGACGATCGAGGAGGGAAAGCTCGCCGACGTCATCGTCGTCGCCGGAAACCCGCTTCTCGACATGCGGGCGATGAAGCGGGTCTACGCCGTCATCAAGGGCGGCGTTCGCTACAAGTAGGAGGTGCCATGAGGTATCGCGGCATGGTCGCGGGGCTGTTGTTTCTCTCGACGGCGGCGGCGGCCGAGGTCGAGGACGGCTGGTTCGATTCGAACGGGGTGAAGATCCACTACCGCGAGTGGGGAACGGGAACGCCGGTGGTGCTCCTCCACGGCTTCGCCCTGAACGCGTCGCGCTGGGAGGCGGCGGGAGTTCCCGGGAAGCTCGCGGCCGCGGGCTATCGCGCCCTCGTCCTCGACTGCCGCGGACACGGTCTCAGCGGGAAGCCTCACGACCCGAACGCCTACGGCGCGGAGATGGGGCGCGACGTGATTCGGCTCCTCGACCACCTGGGAATCGAGAAGGCGCATGTCGTCGGCTACTCCATGGGTGGCTTCGTCGCCGGCAAGGCGAGGGAGCTCCATCCCGAACGGCTGCTGTCGTTCGTCATCGGCGGCTCGGGCTGGTATCGCGAAGGCGATTACGCCATCGCCGAGCTCACGGGACCCGACATCGCGGATGGGCTGGAGAAGACGGGGGACTTCAAGTTCATGCTGCGCGCATTCGAAGCGAAACGCGTGCCTCCCGTTCCCGAGTCGCCCGGATGATGGAGGGAAACGACCCGCTCGCGCTCGCCGCGGTGATGCGCGGGTGGGCCACGTTCGCCGTGCCGGAGGCGAGCCTCAGGGCGAACAAAGTACCCGCGCTCGCAATCATCGGGAGCGACGATCCGATAAAACCAAAAACCGATCGATTGAAGGACGTCATGAGCAACCTCGAGGTCGTGGTGATCGAGGGGGCGGACCATGGCGCACTCGCCCACCCGAGCTTCGCGCAGCAAGTCGTTCTATTTCTTGATCGGCAACATGAATGACCGGTGAATCATATTGACTCCCCGAGAGCATCTACGCTAAGAACGTGGCTCGTCATTGTGTACCCATCTTCGGCGGCGTCCAAAATTTTGGTTCACTCGGGTGGAATGGAGTGGAGGTTAGTCTCGGTATGAAACGGCTCTGGAAGTATTCTCTGCTTCTCGGCATTCTTCTGACCTGGACGAAAGTCCCTGCTCTGGCCCAGGTGGGCTCGACCGAAATCGTCGGCACCGTCTCCGACGCGAGCGGCGCCGTCCTCCCCGGGGTCACCGTCACGGCGACTCAAGTCGGCGTGGGCGTGACCCGCTCGACCACCACCGACACCGAGGGTCGGTTCACCTTCACCCAGCTGCCGGTCGGGCGCTGGAACTTCGAGTTCACCCTCAGCGGCTTCAACACCGTGAAAGTCGACAATTTCGAGATGAACGTCGGAAGAAGGCCCACGCTGACCATCACGATGGAGCTCGCCGGCGTCGCCGAGGTCGTGACCGTGCAGGCGACCACGCCCCTCATCCAGACGACGCGGTCCGAGCTCTCCGACACCATCCAGGATATCCAGGTGGAGCAGCTCCCGGTCCTCGGCCGCGACTGGCTCGGGTTCGCGATCCTGGCGGCGGGGATCAAGTCCGACGGATCGGAGACGACCCAGGACTCGGCGCCGAAAGCGGGCATCGGCCTCGGCCGCCAGGACAAGGTGGTGGTCGACGGCGCCGACGTCAACAACCGTTCGACCTCGAGCGGCGTCGACATCAAGCTGTCGAAGGAGGTCATCGCAGAGTTCGAGGTGAAGACCAACCAGTTCGACGCCCAGTTCGGCCAGAGCGGTACCTCCATCACGCAGGCGGTGACGAAGTCGGGAACCGACCAGATCTCGGGCAGCGGCTTCTTCTATTTCCGCGACGAGTCCTTGAACGCGGAGGAGTTCTTCCTCACCGACAATCCGTCGACGCCCCAGAACGAGGCCAAGCCCCCTTATCAGAACAAGCAGACGGGCCTCACCCTCGGTGGTCCGATCATCAAGGGAAAGACCCACTTCTTCTTCAGCTACGAGTACCAGACGACTCCCCGGACGCTTTCGTCGAACGTGGGAATCCCCTCCATCGACTCCCAGCAGGTCGACGGGACCGACACCCGGAACCTGTGGTTCATACGCGGCGACCACCAGATCAACGACAACCACCGGGCGGCGTTCCGTTACAACCGAACGACCCGGCTGCAGCCGGCCTCCGGGACCGGGGGCACGACGGTGCCTTCCGCCTCGCTCGACTTCGATTTCTGGATCAACCGCTACAACGCTTCGCTCGACTCGGTCATCGGCAACAAGTGGTTCAACAGCTTCATCTTCAACGTCATGGACACGAACCGACTCTTCGGGAAGCGCGGTGACGAGGTCGTCGGTCCCTCGATCAGCCCAAGGCTCACGACCGCAGGTCCCACGCAGACCTTTCCCGCGGCGAGCCTGGGCGGGAGCGTCGGCGGCGGTTTCGAGAACCCCGACTACTGGTCCATTCGCGATGACCTCTCGGTCTTTTTCGAGAAGGGCGGCCAGCACAACCTGAAGTTCGGAGGCTACGTCGAGCGGGCCCAGCTCCAGGGTTTCTTCCTGGCCGGGACCAACGGGAACTTCTTCTACGATCGGAATCCGCCGAACCTCGCCACTTGCTGCGCCTCGGAGAACCAGAGCGAGTGGGACACATCCCAGTTTCCTCCCGCGGTCCGTTACTCGCAGAACCTCGGCGAGCCCAGCATCGATTCCGAGCAGAACTTCTGGTCCGGCTACATCCAGGACGACTGGACCATCAACAACAGGCTGACCGTGAACCTCGGCCTGCGCTACGACCTGGAAACGGGCTCGCTCGAGAACAGCAATCCCGAGGGGACCTTCCTCCAGCCCGATTTCAGCAACGACAAGGACAATCTGCAGCCCCGACTGGGCTTCGCCTACGATGTGCGTGGAGACGGCAACACCATCCTCCGCGGCGGTGCGGGCGTGTTCTATTCCCAGGCTTTTCTGAACATCGCCCTTCTGGTGCAGAGATCGAACCGGCCGCAGGAGATCAACGTGACGGTGTTGAACGAGGACGGCGACATCGGATTCAACACCGATCCGTTGGACGGAAGGACCTTCGAGGATTTCCAGGAGCAGATCGGGACGATCCCGGTCGACGTCACCATCTATCCCGAGGGAACGGAGATCCCGAACCTCTGGTCCTACTCCATCGGTGTCGCGCACCAGCTCACGCCGACGATCGCCATCGAGGCCGACTACGTTCATCAGAGGAGCGACAACCAGTTCAAGTCGGTCGACACCAACCTGTTCTACGACGAGGCCAACGATCGGGCCCTTCCCGTCCGGACCGGCAACTTCGTCGAGCTCGGGGGGCAAGTGACCGGGGTCGGGCGGCCCGATCCTCAGTTCAACCAGATCTGGGAGGTCCAGAACGCCGCCAGCGCCCGCTACCACGGTCTGTCCCTCGCCGTGACCAAGCGGTTCACGAACCGGTTGTCCTTCGGCGGGACGTACCTTCTTTCGAAGAACGACGACAGCACCGACGATTTCGACTCCTTCGCCAGCAACAACTTCGATCTCGAGGACGAGTA